>NZ_AQXL01000106.1 GCF_000376225.1 Effusibacillus pohliae DSM 22757 | reverse complement strand
CCAACATGCCGACGCATGGTTGGAAGAAGCAAGAAAAGCGAACCTTCCTTCACTGGACGAATGGTTTGCAAGCCAATTAGCTGCATAGTCACAGGCCTTTTCCATATTTTTTAAAAACCCGATATTGTCGGGTTATTTGGCATGCCCATTTTTTGAAAATGGCTTTCCAAGGTTAACAAAATAGGCGATTTTTGACCCATTCACCCCTTGTCCAGACTCGGATTCATCTCTCTAATTCCGAGCTACTATTTCGTACTTCATTATAGCGCAGCCGGTACGTTTTTTGCGCAACCGATGTGTGAACATTATGAAAAAACTTCGGCAAATTGAACCATTCCGGGTGAAGGCAAGTTTTTCCGGCACGATTGTGGTCGATTTTCAACTGTGTTAAAATAGATGCAGAAATTTCAATTATCTAAACAATCGATGGTAGCAGGAGGCGGGGTTAGATGACAGAACAAACCAAAGAATTGATTCCGGTGATGACATCGGAACACAATCTGAAAAACTACGAAGAAGCGTACGCCACTTTTAAGTGGGAAGATGTTGAAAAAGAATTTACATGGCATCAAACGGGAAGAGTGAACATCGCATACGAAGCGGTCGATCGCCACGTCGACGAAGGCCGCGGTGGCAAAGCGGCGCTGTTGTTCAGCGATGCGACCCGAGATGAATCGTATACGTTCGCGCAAATGAAAACCCTTTCAAATAAATTCGGCAACGCGCTGCGCTCGCTCGGGATTCAAAAGGGTGACCGCGTATTCGTGTTTATGCCGAGAAGCCCCGAGCTGTACATCGCGTACGTGGGAGCGGTGAAAATCGGGGCGATCGTCGGACCGCTGTTTGAAGCGTTTATGGAAGCGGCCGTCAAGGATCGGTTGCAGGATGCGGAAGCGGTTGCGATCATCACCACGCCGAAACTGAAAGAGCGGATTCCGGTCGCCGAACTGCCTGCCTTGAAACATGTGATTCTCGTAGGGGCGGAAGGGGAACTTGGCGAACGGGAATTGAGCTTTGAAAAGTTGATGGCCGAGGCGTCCGACCAATTGGAGATCGAATGGGTGGACCGCGAGGACGGTTTGCAGCTTCACTATACTTCGGGATCCACCGGTAAGCCGAAAGGCGTGCTGCACGTCCACAACGCGATGATTCAGCACCTGCAAACGGGCAAGTGGGTACTTGACCTGCGCGAAGATGATATCTACTGGTGTACGGCCGATCCCGGCTGGGTGACAGGTACCGTGTACGGCATGTGGTCCCCCTGGCTGAACGGCGTCACCACCGTCATTCGCGGCGGCCGTTTTTCACCGGAAGACTGGTACCAGACGATCGAGAAATACCGCATCACCGTCTGGTATTCGGCGCCGACGGCGTTGCGCATGCTGATGGCCGCCGGCGATGACCTGGTGAAAAAATATGACCTGTCCTCCCTCCGTCACATCCTGTCTGTGGGTGAGCCGCTCAATCCGGAAGTGGTTCGCTGGGGACTGAAGGTGTACAACAAGCGGATTCATGACACTTGGTGGATGACGGAAACGGGCGGGCAATTGATCTGCAACTATCCGTGCATGCCGATCAAGCCGGGGTCGATGGGGAAACCGTTCCCGGGGATCTATGCGGCGATCGTCGATGACGAAGGTAACGAGCTGCCGCCCTATCAAATGGGGAATCTAGCGATTCGCGCGCCATGGCCGTCGATGATGCGCCAGATATGGAACAATCCGGCGAAATACGAGGAGTATTTCCGGCTCAAGCCCTGGTATATCTCGGGTGATTCGGCGTACAAGGACGAAGACGGCTATTTCTGGTTCCAGGGCCGCGTCGATGATGTGATCAACACGTCCGGCGAACGGGTCGGCCCGTTTGAGGTGGAAAGCAAGCTGGTGGAGCATCCAGCGGTGGCGGAAGCGGGCGTGATCGGCAAGCCGGATCCGGTTCGCGGCGAGATTATCAAAGCGTTTATCGCCTTGCGCGACGGGTATCAGCCGTCGGAGGAACTGATCAAAGACATCCAGGAGTTTGTGAAAAAAGGCCTGGCAGCCCATGCTGCCCCGCGCGAAATCGAATTTCGCGACAAGTTGCCGAAGACCCGTTCCGGCAAAATCATGCGCCGCGTTCTGAAGGCGTGGGAACTGGGGCTGCCGACCGGCGACCTGTCGACTATGGAGGACTGATAGACTGAGGGAGACCGCTCCGCAGCGGTCTTCCTTTTCCTGTTTTTGTGCCCTTTGGGTGCAAGGTGCGCGTCACCTTGCTGAGGCGGTCGTTGCATCAGGTCATTTTGGTGGGGATGTGTGAAAGGAGCTGATGAATCAGGAAGCACTTGTTTTTGCAACCGGAAAATCGTTACATTTCCGGCAGATCTGCATCGGTCGGTACTTTGAAATCGTTCGTGGTCGGATTTTCGTCCTGGAAACGGGAAACCACATGCTGGCCCGGTTCCCATTCGGTCGATTTCCCGATTTTTTGGTCCAGATAGATTTGCGCCCCGTACGGACCTTCCGGAAATTCTTCGGCCAGCACATCTTTTTGCCACGCCTGTACAAGCTCCAGTTCCTGGTTTCCCTGCATCCGTTGATTGCGGCCGGCCGGCTCCTTGCTCAGTTTGTAAAAACCCATGGTGATACCCCCTCTATCAGAGTGTCCGCTCTATTATTTTCCTTTTTTCGGCAAAACATGCATGGACAGGATGTGCAGCCGGCGCTGCCTGCCGATGTTTGATCCGACCCTTTTTTTGGCATACTGAGTGATTGAACAACCGGAAAAGGGGTAGTCCTATGCCGACAGAGGCGATTGACAGGGAGCGGAAGTATCTTGAACCCGATTTGGACGCCAATGTGGAATATCTGAACCAACTGGTGGGGGTCGATGAAAGCTTTGATATGGTCTGCCGCCGGCTGCATTATGCGGGCAAGGACTTGGCCCTGTATTTTGTGGACGGGCTGGTGAAAGACGGCCTGATGAACCGGGTGATGGACCATCTGGCGAAGCTCAAGCAGGGGGAGTTGTCGGTGCGGGAAATCCAGCGTTTGCTGCAAACCCACATCGCGTATCTGGAAGTCAACGCGGAAAAGGAACTGCACAAGATCGTCGATTCCCTGTTGTCCGGCCCGCTTGTCCTGCTGATCGACGGGGAGACGGAAGCGATCATCATCGATGCCCGCACATACCCTGCCCGCAATCCGCAAGAACCTGACACCGAACGGGTGGTGCGGGGGGCCCGCGACGGCTTCACGGAAACGTTTGTGTTCAATACAGCGTTGACCCGCCGCCGCATCCGCGATCCGAATTTGCGGTTCGAGTACTTGCGGGCAGGCGCCCGCTCGAAAACGGACATCTGTCTCGCTTACATCAAGGATATCGCCAACCCGGATCTGATCGAGCTGCTGCGTCATGAATTGCAAAAAGTGGAGATCGACGGGCTGCCGATGGCGGAGAAAACGATCGAAGAGCTGGTGTTTAAAAACCATTGGAACCCCTATCCGATGATTCGTTACACGGAACGGCCGGACGTGGCGGCCATCCACCTGCTGGAAGGACACGTCCTGATCTATGTCGATACATCGCCGTCTGTCATGATTACGCCGACCACGTTTTTTCATCATTTGCAGCATGCGGAGGAATACCGGCAAAAACCGGTTGTCGGCGCCTACCTCCGCTGGATCCGGCTGTTCGCGATTCTCGCGTCGGTGATCGTGCCGCCCCTCTGGATGGCGTTGGTGCTGCATCCCGCCATCGTTCCCTCCGGACTTCGTTTCATCGTTCCGGATAACCTGGGAAAAATTCATCTGTTCTGGCAGTTGCTGTTTGCCGAGTTGGGCATTGACGTGCTGCGGATGGCGGCTATCCATACACCCTCTCCGCTGGCCACTGCAATGGGCTTGGTTGCGGCGGTGATCCTCGGCCAAATTGCGGTGGAAACCGGTTTTTTTATCAAGCAAGTGGTGTTTTACATCGCCATCGCGGCAGTCGGCAATTACGCGACGCCGAGTTATGAATTCGCACTGGCCAATCGGTTGATCCGCCTCGGCTTGTTGGTGATCACCGCGCTGTTCGGAATTTTTCAGTTGGGTGTCGTCGGGTTTGTGCTGGGCATGGTGTTGTGGATCGTTTTGTTGGCGCGGACACGCTCGCTTGAGGTCCCCTATCTCTGGCCGTTGTGGCCGTTTAACGGCAAAGCGCTGTTGCAGGTGCTGATGCGCACGCCGATCCTCTGGAACAAAAAACGTCCGCCCGCCCTGCAGCCAGTCGATTCGTCGCGCAAGTGAGGATGGGCGCTCACCGAGACAGATCCGCCAGCTGCCACATCTGCAACCACCCGATTGGTCGGGCAAGTGGCGACGGGGCTGCAATGAGAGACCGGCCGCATGGTGCCTGCTAAGGTGCAATTGATTTGGAGGTGTCCCATGACAAAAAGCGAACAAGTGCTTGCGAAATATGAAGCATACGTGAATCCCGGCCTGGCGCGGCTGCTGCGGTTGATGGGGTTGTCTTCTGTTGAACGGGAGGCGGCAGGCAGCATCGTCACCGATTGGGAAGGCAGGCGGATGATCGACTGCGTCGGCGGCTACGGAACATTCGCATTCGGTCACAAGCATCCTCGGATCGTGCAAGCAGTCGAGGAGCAGCTGCGGAAAATGCCGCTTTCCAGCAAAATCATGCTGTGCGAGCCGATGGCCGATTTGGCAGAACGAATGGCCCGGATCACGCCCGGCGATCTGACGTACACGTTCGTGTGTAACTCGGGAACGGAGGCGGTGGAAGGAGCGATCAAGCTCGCGCGGATTGCGACGGGCAAGCCGAAAATCGTGTCGATGCTCAATTCGTTTCACGGCAAAACGTTAGGGGCACTGTCCGCGTCCGGCAAAGATACCTACCGGGAACCGTTTGCACCGCTGCTCGGCGGATTCGTCCATGTGCCGTTCGGCGACCTCGACCGGTTGGAAGCGGCAATCGACGATGCGACGGCCGCCGTGATTCTGGAACCGATTCAGGGGGAGGCGGGGATCATCGTACCGCCTGCTGGCTATTTGCGGCAGGTGAGGGAATTGTGCGATCGCAAGGGTGTGCTGTTGATCGCCGATGAGGTGCAGACGGGCATGGGGCGGACCGGCCGGGTTTTTGCCTGTGAGGAAGAAGGCGTGGTGCCGGATATCCTGTGCCTGGCGAAAGCGCTCGGCGGCGGCGTGATGCCGATCGGGGCGTTTGTCGCACGGCCCCGCCTGTATGACGCGTACAAGGATGCGCCGCTGCTGCATACCTCTACGTTTGGCGGCAACCCGCTGGCCTGCGCGGCTGCTAACGCGGCAATCGATCTCTTGCTGGAGGAAAAATTGCACGAGCAGGCGGCGGTCAAGGGAACCTATCTGCTGACGAAGCTGCGGCTGACGGCCGATCAGTATCCGGGAACCGTGGCGGACATACGCGGCCGCGGCCTGATGATCGGCGTGGAGTTTGCGAATGAAGCGATCGGCGGGGTGGCGATGGCGGAGCTGATCGAACAAGGCGTGCTGACCGCGTTTGCCTTGAACAACCTGCGAGTGACGCGGATCGAACCGCCGCTGACGATCACCAAACAGGAAATCGACCAGGTCGTCGACGCGTTTGCAAAAGCGTTGGAAGGGGGACGCCGTTATGCCGTCAGTTGAGATTCGGGAAACGATTCGGGGAAGAGCGGATCAAGTGTATGAACTGATCAAGGACATGGAATCGTATCCGCAATTCATGCCTTCCCTGAATGATGTGAAGGTGTTGGAACGGGGAGACAACTGGACGATCACCGCCTGGGACAGCACGCTCAACGGAATGTCATTCAGGTGGCGTGAGCGCGACGAGTTCGACGAGCAGCGGAATCGGATCCGCTACTGCCAGATCGAGGGAGATCTGAAAAAATTCGAAGGGGAATGGATCGTCGAACAGGACGGCGAACAGACGCGGGTGACGTTGACGGTCGATTTTGAATTCGGCGTACCGATGCTGTCCGCTCTGCTCAATCCGGTAGCAAAAGTGAAGCTCCGGCAAAATGGGGAAGCGATGCTGCAAGCGCTCAAACAGCGGTTTGAAGGAAGATCGGGCCCGCAGACTGTCAGAAATGATTGACAATCTCCCTTTTTGCTGCTATGATTAACAAGCATAACAACCGTATAGCGTGGCTCTTATCGAGAGAGGTGGAGGGACTGGCCCTGTGAAACCTCGGCAACCGGTATCGCGTGCTGTACGCGGTACAAGGTGCCAATTCCAGCAAAACGCTCGCAGAAAATGCGTTTTGGCAGATAAGAGAGGAAGCTTGAGCATGTTCCGTTTGTAATCGATCCTCTTCTTGTTGCCAAGAAGAGGATCTTCTTTTAATCGGGAACGAGGAAAGGCGGTAATAAGGATGAATCGGCGGCAGCAATTGAAAGCGCGGTTGCGGTCCGATGTGTTGGTCGGGGACGGAGCGATCGCGACGCTTTTTTACCAACAAGGGTATACGGCGGGCTCTTCGGCGGAAGAGTTGTGCCTGTCCAATCCGGAATGGGTGAGGCAGATGCATCGGGCATACCTGGATGCTGGCGCCCGGGTGATCGAGACCAACTCGTTCGCCGCCAATCGGGAGGCTTTGGCGCGATACGGGCTGGAGAAGCAGACAACCCGCATCAACCGGGAAGCGGTGCGAATCGCCCGGCAAGCTGTCGAGCAATCGGGGTGCGATGCGTTTGTGATCGGCAGCATCGGTTCCATTTTGGCGGGGAGGGTCAGGAGCAAGCGGCTGGAAGAATACCGGGACGTGTTTGAAGAGCAGGCAGCGGCGTTGCTGCACGAGGGTGTCGACGGCATCATGCTGGAAACCTTCTACGATCTGGAGGAATTGTTGTTGGCGCTGGATGTGATCCGGCCGTTAACGCTGGCTTCCGGCACACCGGTCATCACTCAATTGGCGCTCCTGGAAGTCGGCCGCACGCGGGACGGACACGAACTTTCGCATGCGTTTTTGCAGTTGCAAGCGGCCGGAGCCGATATGGTGGGCCTGAATTGCCGGTTGGGGCCGATCGAGATCTTGCGCTCCCTGGAAAAAACAGAGGTGCCGGACGGGCTGCCGCTGTCCGCCTATCCGAACGCGGGCCGGCCGGCGTTCGTCGACGGCGAGTATGCGTTCAAGCCGAATGCCGACTATTTTGGCGAAACAGCGATTCAACTCTGGCGGCAGGGCGTCGGCCTGATAGGCGGCTGCTGCGGCACCACCCCTGAGCATATCCGGGCGATCAGCCGCTCGTTGGCGGGCCGCCAGCGGGTGAAGCGGCAAAATCCGGCTGCGGCGGCGCCCGTAACGGTTGTGGAACGAGAAACGATTGGCGAGGTGCTCGTCAGGGACACCGAAAGGGGAGGTGCGGCCGGAATCCTCGGTGTGGACGCCGGTCGTGAAACTGTGGCCCCGCCGCCAGCCCAACCGTCCGTGGTCGAGTTGGTCAAGCAGCGCCATACGGTGATCGTCGAGTATGACACCCCGCGCGATCTGGATATTGACAAGTTTCTCCGGGGCAGCATCGCCTTGCGGCAGGCCGGCGCCGATGCGATCACGATGGCCGACAACTCGCTGGCGACCGCCCGGATGAGCAATATGGCGCTCGGCGCCATCATCAAACGGGAACTGGGAATCGAACCGATCGCGCACGTGGCCTGCCGCGACCGCAACCTGATCGGCCAGCAGTCGCACCTGATGGGGCTGCATGCGCTCGGGATCAACCAGATCCTGGTGATCACCGGTGACCCGGCGCGCGTGGGGGATCTGCCGGGTGCCAGTTCGGTGTTTGATGTCTCCTCGTTTGAATTGATTCGCATGGTCAAACAGTTGAACGAAGGGGTCGCCTTTTCCGGCCGACCGATGAAACACAGGGCGCAGTTTGTCGTCGGTGCGGCATTCAATCCACACGTCCGCCGGCTGGATACGGCTGTCGCCCGGCTGGAACGGAAAGTGGAGGCCGGGGCCGATTTTATCATGACGCAGCCGATCTATGATGTGGACACTTTGCAGGCGATTTACGAGGCGACCCGGCACATTCCGGTGCCGATTTTCATTGGGATCATGCCGCTTACCGGTCCGCGCAATGCCGAATTTTTGCATAATGAGGTGCCGGGGATCAAAATCGCACAATCGACGCTGGAGCGCATCAAGCGGTTTGAAGGAGTCCGCGCGCGGCAGGAGGGTGTGCAAATCGCGAAGGAACTGGTGGCGGAAGCGGTCAAGTATTTCAAAGGACTTTACCTGATCACACCGTTTCACTATTACGAGATGACGGTCGAACTGACCCAATATGTGCATCAGGTAACCGAGGCATCGAGGTCTGTGGTTGGGTAGAAGCCAAACAAACGATTCGCATCCCCTGTAAGCCAAGGGATACCCGGAAGGCCTGATTGTTGGGGAGTCAGGCAAAAACCAATCCGCCCCCCTTTAGGAGAGTCTTACAGGGGGCATCAAGAAGCTACCACGTCACGCGAAGGCGGCCCATTTTTCTCTGGAACTTCCGAAATACTCGGACTTGGCCGTGTAGCCAGGCATCACTTTAGCGGTAGCGGGTCCTCTGTGCGGCGTTCTTTTCCGCCCATGCGATTTGACAAACCGGTTCGATACAGGTGAATCCCGCCCTCTCCTCTGCCCCCCAAATGGGACGCCAAAAAAACGGGCTGTTCTCCGTCCATGTTCCTCGAGTTGTAATCGTTCACCTTAAGCAAAGTCTCTGCCCTGATGACGAGCACTTTTGTGTGCAGACCGGCGGTAATCAGGCCGTTGGCCAGATGCTCCATGAGCAAATCCGGAACAGGTGGCGTTCAAGTCGATCGCACCCGTATTGGGGATGCCAAATCTCGCTTGTACCTGGCTGGCGATACTGGGAAAAGGGTAGTCCGGCGGCGACGTGCAAACGATGTCAAAACACAAGCCCGGTCAGGCAAGTAATTTGTTAGCCCTCTGTACATTTGTTTATTCGACATTACAATTGAGCTGTCTTTTCTGTTACAATATGGTATGGGAGAGTGATCCGGATGGATGAAATGAAAGCGTTGTTAGGGTCGATCAATCAACGGCTGGACGGAATTGGACAAAAGTTGGACATGATGGAGTCCCGACTGGATAAGATGGAGTCCCGACTGGATAAGATGGAGTCCCGGCTGGACAAATTGGAATCTCGGATGGATAAAATGGAATCCCGGTTGAATGATATCGAGAGTCACATGAAAAGCAGATTCGACACGCTGGAGACCGAACTGGGTTTGATTAAGAAGTCACTTGCCGAAGTCAACGGCAGAATCGCAGGGATTGAAAAGAGTCAGGCTCTGCTGGAGAAACGCGTCGATTCGCATAGTCGCCGAATCGGAGAATTACGGACCGATGTTGACGTTTTGCTTGTGGCACAGCAGTAAACAATTTGAAAAGGAGCCGCATGCCGCCGGCTCCTTTGACTGCTGAGCTGCTAGGCCCGTTGCATGTGTTGCATGTGTGCTGTCAAGACTTGTTGCGCTTGCGGGTGCCCCCGGATTCTGCCATCCGCCGCTCTACAGCGACGCCACAAAATTCCCGATCCGCTCTAGGGCCCGTTCGATCTGTTCCACCGATGTGGCGTAGGAGCAGCGGACGAATCCTTCTCCACCTTCCCCAAACACGTTGCCCGGCACGACGGCGACCCTGCTGTGCTGCAGCAGCCGTTCCGCAAACTGTTCAGAGGTCAGTCCTGTTGACCGGATGTCCGGAAACGCATAAAATGCGCCTTTCGGTTCGTGGCACGCCAGCCCGATATCGCGAAAACCTTTGACAATCAGGCGGCGGCGCTGGTTGTAGCGTTCGATCATTTTCTGCTTCTCCGCCTGCCCGTTGCGCAGCGCCTCCAACGCGGCCATCTGGCCCATAATCGGGGCGCAGAGGATCGTGTACTGATGGATTTTCAGCATCGCATTCAGAATGTCCGGCGGGGCGGCCGCGTAGCCGATCCGCCAGCCGGTCATCGCAAACGCTTTCGACATCCCGCTGATGAGGACGGTTCGCTCCTTCATCCCCGGCAGCGAGGCGATGCTCACATGGCGGCCCTCGTACGTCAGTTCGGCATAGATTTCATCCGACAGCACGAACAGGTCATGCTCGACGGCCACTTCCGCGATTGCTCGCAGGTCTGCTTCTGACATGGTCGCCCCGGTCGGATTGTTTGGAAAGCACAAAATCAGCACTTTCGAGCGAGGCGACAGTTTTGCCCGCAGGATTTCAGGCGTCAACCGGAATTCGTCGGCCGCGTAGGTGGGCACCCCCACCGCTGTGCCGCCCGCCAAAATCGCACAGGGGCGGTACGAGACATAGGCCGGTTCCGGGATCAGCACTTCATCACCGGGGCAAAGCAAGGCGCGCAGCGCAATGTCGATCGCTTCGCTGCCGCCTACCGTCACAACGATTTCCTCCGGATCGTAGTCAAGCTGAAATCCCCGCAGATAGTCGGCGATCGCTTCCCGCAGTTCAGGCAGCCCCTTGTTTGACGTGTAAGAGGTGAACCCCCGTTCCAGGGAATAAAAACATGCTTCCCGAACATGCCACGGCGTGACAAAGTCCGGTTCGCCGACACCCAGCGAGATCACATCGTCCATCTGATTGGCCAGGTCAAAAAACCGGCGAATGCCGGACGGCGGCAACTCCCGGACAACCGGGGACAGGCGGTCATAGAGTGGCTTCACGGGGAAATCACCAGCCGCTGGTCGCCTTCCTGGTCGTCAAAGATGACGCCGTCCGATTTGTAGGTTTTCAATAGAAAATGGGTGGTCGTCGAGGTGACATGTTCGATGGTCGACAGTTTTTCGGCCACAAACCGGGCAACCTCTTTCAGGTGCATGCCTTCCACGGTCACCTGCAGGTCGTACGCGCCAGACATGAGGGAGACAGACTTGACTTCCGGGAACCGGTAGATCCGCTCCGCAATCGCGTCAAAACCGACTTCTCGCTGCGGTGTCACCTTTACGTCAATCACGGCGGTCACCCGCTGTGATTCGACTTTGTCCCAGTTGATCACCGCCGAATATCGCAGAATGATTTTCTCCCGCTCCAGTTCCGCGATCAGCCGGCTCACTTCAGCCGGATCGGCGCCCAGCATCGTCGCGATCTGCTGGTGGGACAGGCGGGAATTTTCGTGCAGCACGTTCAGAATCTGCAGTTCGAGGCTTGAATCCATCTCTTTCCTCTCCAATGGTCGATTCTTTTTTCAATAGTATGGCAGATTTTGCGGCAGAGGGGAAGAGAAAAAGGGGAAGAAAAACAAATGGCAGGGGAACAAGCCGATCTGATCGTGATGGGCAGCCGCGTTCTGGGCGCTTTCAAACAGATCGTGCTCGGCAGCGTCAGCAACAAGTGCTGCAAGACGCCGAATGTCCCGCGCTGATCGTCAAATAGAAAGTTTGCCGGTTTGGACAAGCCGTCTGTGATCTGCAGGTGGCTTTGCTTATGGCGACACATAAGGCACGGCGGGGAAGAGCGGGTCGCCGGCCGCTTGACGCCTGTGGTACGATTAAATCGGTGATCGGTATGTCTACGCGGGATAAGATCAAGGAAAAATTGGCTCTCCTGCCGGCGAAACCGGGCGTCTATCTGATGAAGGACGCGAACGGGGAGATTCTTTATGTCGGCAAGGCGAAAGTCTTGAAAAACCGGGTGCGCTCCTATTTCACCGGATCGCACGATGGCAAGACGCAATTGCTCGTATCGCAAATTGCCGATTTTGAATATATCGTGACCGACACGGTCGTCGAAGCGCTGATTCTGGAAAACAACCTGATCAAAAAGCACACGCCGCATTACAACATTTTGCTGAAGGATGACAAAACCTACCCGTACATCAAAATCACCAACGAGCAGCATCCGCAGTTGGAGATCGTACGGCGCGTGAAAAAGGACGGTGGTAAATACTTCGGCCCGTACCCGAACGCCGGCGCGGCCGCCGAGACGAAAAAACTGCTCGATCGGCTGTACCCGCTGCGCAAATGCAAAACGCTCAAGTCGAAAGTGTGCCTCTACTACCATATCAACCAGTGTCTGGCGCCGTGCGAGTTTCCGGTCGAACAGGCGGAATACGACCGGATGATCAAGCAAATCGCAAGATTTCTGAACGGCGGCCACAATGAGATCAAACAGCAGTTGACCGAGAGGATGCACAAGGAGGCGGAAGCGCTCAATTTTGAGCGGGCGAAGGAACTGCGCGACCTGATCCAGCATATCGACAAGGTGATGGAAAAGCAGAAAATCGACCTGGGCGATACGATCAACCGGGACGTGTTCGGCTATTATGCCGATAAGGGAATGATGTGCGTGCAGGTGTTCTACGTCCGCGCCGGCAAGCTGATCGAGCGTGATGTGGCGATTTTCCAGCACCATGGGGACGAGAAAGAAGATTTTCTGTCGTATGTCAGCCAGTTCTATTTTGACAACGCCGATCTCCCGCGGGAGATTCTGCTGCCCGGGGGGCTTGACACGGACGTAATCGAACAATGGTTGTCCGTCAAAATCAAGGTCCCGATGCGCGGCATCAAAAAACAGTTGGTCGACATGGCCTGCGAAAACGCGAAAATCGCTCTGGAAGAACGCTTCAAGCTGATGGACCGCGACATGGACCGGACCGTTCGGGCGGTTGAACAGCTTGGCGAGATTTTGGCGATCCCGACACCCGTACGGATCGAGGCGTTTGACAATTCGAACATCCAGGGCGCCGATGCAGTGGCGGCGATGGTCGTGTTTCTCAACGGCCAACCGGCGAAGAAAGAATACCGCAAATACAAAATCAAGACGGTGCAAGGACCGGACGATTACGGTTCGATGCGGGAGGTGATCCGCCGCCGGTTCGTCCGAGCGCTGCGGGAAAAGCAGCCGCTGCCCGACCTGATCGTGATCGACGGCGGGAAGGGCCAGATGCACGCGGCGCTCGACGTTCTGCAAAATGAGCTGGATCTCGACATCCCGGTCTGCGGCTTGGCGAAGGATGAACGGCATCGAACCAGCCAGCTTTTTTTCGGATACGAGCCGGATCCGATCCGGATCGATCGTTCCTCGCAGGCGTTTTATCTGCTGACGCGGATTCAGGATGAGGTGCACCGGTTTGCCATCTCGTTCCACCGGCAGACGCACAGCAAACAGGCGATGCGTTCGATCCTTGACGAGATCCCCGGCGTCGGAGAGAAACGGCGCAAGCAGTTGCTGAAACATTTCGGCTCGATCGATGCGATCAAAGGCGCGCCGGTGGAGGAGTTTCGGAAAATTGGCATCGGTGACAAGCTGGCGCGGGAGATATTGAGCTTCTTAAACCAAACGTAATTTTTACAAAAACTCTGGACCTTTCCCGTTAAGGATGATATAATGAACGAAAATTTCATAAGGGCCTCATCTCAGGAGAGGTGAGGTAGAGGCGCGAACGATCATGAGTACCTTTGCCGAGAGACGGGAACTCGAGGAAGCAAAGGAAAAGGGGTCTTCGCCGAAGCGGGCATCCACCCGGGGATGTCTGGCTGGGCCTGCATCGAACAGGTGCAGGACTGTCACAGAAAGCGTCCCTTGGCTTTCTGTGGAGAACTATCTCGCTGAGATACTGCAAAGGGAGCAACAAGCCTGTCGGCATGTTGCGATCGGAGAGGAGGCACCGTTATGCTGGCTAAGACTGGTAGGCGGCGATAGACGGGTGACTCGATCAGCCTTCTATTGCCGCTTTTTTGATTTCACATCCTGAGAATCGAAAAGAGTCACAAAGGAGTGGAGAGTGTGGCGTTAATCGTTCAGAAGTTTGGCGGCAGTTCGGTAGCCAGCCCAGAGCACATCAAGCGGGTGGCCCGGCGTGTGGCGGACACGGTGGAGCAAGGCAATTCGTGTGTTGTGGTCGTCTCGGCGATGGGGGATACGACAGATGATCTGATTGAACTGGCGCAAAAAGTATCCGCGGTGCGGCCAGCCCGGGAGATGGATATGCTGTTGACGACCGGGGAGCAAATCTCGATCGCGTTGCTGGCGATGGCGCTGCAGGATATCGGCCAGGACAGCGTATCGTTTACCGGTTGGCAAGCAGGTATCCGGACGGAGGCGGTGCATGGCAAAGCGCGCATCACCGACCTTGACCCGTCGCGGATTCTTGCTGAACTGGAAACCGGAAAAGTGGTTGTGGTAGCCGGTTTCCAAGGGATCACCGACGATGGCGACATCACAACGCTGGGGCGGGGCGGTTCCGATACGACGGCTGTCGCGTTGGCGGCTGCCCTCAAGGCCGATCTGTGTGAGATCTACACCGACGTGGAAGGGGTGTATTCGACCGATCCGCGGGTGGTCAAGTTTGCCCGCAAGATCCCCGAGATTTCGTATGACGAAATGCTGGAGCTGGCGAATTTGGGGGCTGCCGTGCTGCATCCGCGGGCAGTCGAATACGCGAAACAGTATCAGGTGCCGTTGATGGTCCGGTCCAGCTTTACAACAAATCCGGGAACGCTTGTGAAAGAGGAGGCGCTTATGGAAAAAGGTATGGTGGTGCGCGGCATCGCGCACGATTTGAACGTCGCGAAGGTGGCGCTGGTTGGCGTACCCAACCGGAATGACAATCTAAAGGTGGTATTCCAGACGCTGGCGCAAGACAATATCAACGTTGACATCATTGTGCAAAGCATCGTCCACAACGATTGCAGCGATATTTCGTTTACGGTGGCAAAAGACGACCTGACCCGGACGATTGAGGTGCTCGGTCAGTTGCAGCCGCGGCTCGGCGCAAAAGAGATTGTGTGCGAAGAAGACCTGGCGAAGGTGTCGATCGTCGGAGCGGGCATGATCAGCAATCCGGGGGTGGCTGCCCAAATGTTCCAGGCGTTGACGGAAAATGGCATGTACATCAAGATGGTCAGCACGTCGGAAATCAAAGTCTCCTGCGTGATCGACGCGGCCGATGTGGAGAAAGCGGTTCAGGTGCTGCATACCTCGTTTGGCCTTGATGCGGTTGAAGCGGCCACAGTGGCGAAGTGACGGCCGCCGTTTGCAGGTACGCCGCCTTCGGAGTGGAATCGTCGGCTGGCGCTGACGGATACGTCTGGATGCGCTTGCGCTTACACACTTGTGCTTGCTGCTCTTGACGATTCTACATGCCCGTGATACACTCGTTCCATAGCAAAGCTGAATACGTGTTTTGAACTCTTATCCAGAGTGGCGGAGGGACTGGCCCAATGAAGCCCGGCAACCGGAGTCCGATCAGTAGGGAGATTGGATTCTTGGTGCCAATTCCTGCAGAATCGTTTGATTCTGAAAGATAAGAGGCGGCGATCGGATATGCGACCCCCTCTTGTCGAGGGGGTTTTCCATTTGCACCCAAAGGGCACGTCTCGCTGCGGCGCTTAGGCGCCGGGTCTAGCTTTGTCCGTGCGGGTTGACTTTCGGAGCGGGTTTTGTTGCGACCAAAGCCCGCAGCGGGCAGGAATCTGGATGGCGTTTTCGTGGATTCTGTGGTGTGGGGTGATCGCATGGCGGTGCGGATTGAGGAGGTCATCCGGCGCGAATACAGGCTGCCGGATCTGGTGCTGCAAAGCGGACAGTGTTTGTCGGGAGCGGTGCTGGTGTATGAAACGTTCGGGACGTTAAATGCGCAAAAAACGAACGCGATTTTGGTGTGCCACGCACTGACAGGCGATTCGCATGCAGGCGGCACGGCTGAACAGCCCGGCTGGTGGGACGGACTGATCGGGCCGGGCAAGGCGCTCGACACCAACCGGTATTTTATCATCTGTTCCAATGTGCTGGGTGGCTGTTCCGGATCGACCGGCCCCGCCTCGATCCACCCGGCGGACGGGCGGCCGTACGGATTGCGATTCCCGACTGTCACCATCCGCGATATGGTGCAAGCGCAATACCACCTTGTCAGAAGCTTCGGAATCGAGCGGCTGTATTCGGTAATCGGCGGCTCGATGGGGGGTATGCAGGTGTTCGAATGGGCGGTCTCCTACCCGGAAATGGTGGAAACGTTTGTGCCGGTTGCCACATGCGGCCGCTTTTCCGCGATGGGCATCGCGTTTAACAATGTGATGCGGCAGGCGATCTACAACGACCCGGACTGGTGTAACGGCGATTATTACGGCCGCACGTTTCCGGTGAAAGGACTCAACCTGGCACGTCGGCTCGGCATGATCACCTACCGCAGTTTTGATTTATACGAGGAGCGGTTTGGCCGTTCGATGGTGCCGACCGACGATCCGTTCGCGATCGAATCGGAGTTCCAGGTGGAAAAATATTTAAGTTATCACGGCAGCAAACTGGTGCAGCGGTTTGACGCCAATTCCTATCTGTATCTGCTGAAAGCGATGGACCTGCACGACGTGTCGAGCGGGCGCGGCGAGTACGGGAACGTCTTGCAGCAGATTGCGGGGCGGTCGCTGATGATCGGGATCGACTCCGATTTTCTGTTTCCGGCTCGCGAATTGTCCGATACGGCTGAATATTTGCGGTCGCAAGGCAAATCGGTCGTGTACCGGGAGATGCACACTGTGCACGGACATGATGCATTTTTGATCGAATTCGAAATCATGAACGAATGGATCGGCGAGTTTTTGGAGAGTGGAGGAGGAACCAAATGAACGGAAAGCCGGGCAAACAGACCAAAACGGTGCAGGTCGGCCTGTTGGGGCTGGGAACGGTCGGTTCCGGAATCGTCAAGGCGTTGCAACAAAACAGTCAATCGATTGCCGAGAGAACCGGCTGTACCATCGATATACCCTACATTTTGGTACGCGATCCGCAAAAAGAACGGAGCGTACAGGTGGATCCCGTACGGATCACGACCGATCCCGGGTCGATTTTGCGATGTCCCGACATCCAGGTGGTCATCGAGGTGATGGGCGGTGTTGAACCGGCCCGGACCATTCTGTTGGAAGCACTGCGTTCCGGCAAACATGTGATTACGGCAAACAAGGAACTGTTGGCCAAACACGGCAGCGAATTGTTGCGGGTGGCGGAAGAGTCTGGCGTACAGTTGCTGTTTGAGGCGAGCGTGGCCGGCGGTATCCCTGTGATCCGCTTCCTGCAGGGCTATCTGACCGCCAATCAGGTGCATGAGGTGTGCGGGATTTTGAACGGGACGACCAATTACATCCTGACGCAGATGGAGCAGACGGGCCGCTCGTTTGCTGAAGTGTTGGCGCAAGCGCAGGAACTCGGCTATGCGGAAGCCGATCCGACGAGCGATGTGGAAGGATATGACGCTGCCTACAAGCTGGCGATCCTCACCAACCTGGCGTATGATGTGCATGTTTCTGTGGATGAAATTCCCCGCGAGGGAATCACCCGCATCCAACCGTTGGATTTGCGGTGGGCGCGCGAGTTCGGATACACGATCAAGCTGATCGGCCGTTCCCGCAAAACGGAACGGGGCGTCGAACTGTCTGTCGGCCCCCGGTTGTTGCCGTTCACCCATCCGCTCGCCCGCGTGAACGATGTGTTCAACGCGGTTACCATTTCGAGCGATGTGGTCGGGGACCTGACTTTCATCGGCAAAGGGGCGGGCGAATATCCGACGGCCAGCGCTGTGCTGGAAGATCTCACCGCTTTGTTGCGACAGCCCGGGCGTGTGCTTCGCTCTTGCAAATGGGACGTCCCCGTCCAGCGATGCGAAGCGGACGACGGTTGTCAATACCATTTCGTTCGCATCCGCGTTCCGCAATCAGTGGTGGCGGAAGCGGAACAAAAAATCGCCCAACTGCTGATCGGGCAAGGCGGCGCGATCCTGCAGGAAGCACGAGCAGCGACCGGTGATCGAACCGTTTGCGGGTTGCTGGTCGGCGGACTGTCCGGCAGGGCACTCGCTGCTTGCCTGCGGCAATTGCCGGCCAATCTGTTGGCGGAACCGCCGCTGGTGATCGCGTGCGTGGAGGAAACCGCTTCCGGTAATCAGGTGGCGGCGGCGTCCGGCCCGTCCCGATCCGCCAAGCAAACCGGGGAATTGGTGTCGCAAACGGTCTGATGTTGCTGAAAAAAACCTTGTAACATTCTTGACACAGTCGGAAATTAGTGCAAAAATTTTGGTGGAATGCGAAAGGAAAGCGGTAACCGGGCAAAACGGTTACCCTTCTTTTCGTAGTCGGTTTGATCCTTTTTTTACATAAAGGGGGCGCACACCGAGCAAAAAGAAAGAAAACCAAACCTGGCATGTGAAAGAAAGCGCATGCCCAATCGACTTTGCCCGTGCGGCGATTCTGGAAGGGAGGACCAGACTCAGTGTCACAGCAAAAAGATTTTTGGTTTCGGCGTCTGCATTCGTTGACGGGAGTTTTGCCTGTCGGCCTGTTCCTGGTGTTTCATTTGTTTACGAACGCGAAAGCGACGAACGGATCGGCCGTTTATGACCAAGCGGTGGCCGGGATTCGCGAATTGCCGTTTTTGACGGTGATTGAGTTTCTGTTTATTTTCCTGCCGCTTTTGTACCATGGCGTCTACGGCATGTATATCGCGTTTACCGCCGGCTACAACAGCGGGCAGTATTCCTGGTTTCGCAACCAGATGTTTGTCTGGCAGAGGATTACGGGGGTCATCACATTCATTTTTGTGGTGTACCATTTGTGGACAACCCGGTTCAGCGGCAATGCGCCCAGTTTTGACATGGTCGCACATCTTGTATCCAGTCCGTTTGCCTTCTGGTTCATGATCATCGGCGTGGTCGCGGCTGCTTTCCATTTTGCAAACGGTCTGTGGGGCTTCTTGATCCATTGGGGAGTGACAGTGGGTCCTCGTTCGCAGCGCTTGTCCGCTTATGTAATGGGCGGCATTTGGATCGTCATTTCATTCTTGGGTGTAAGCTCCCTTGTGGCCTTTAAGTCTGCTGGGGTATAGAGGGAGGGACTGAACGATGAGTCAACGGATTATTGTTGTCGGTGGCGGACTGGCCGGTTTGATGGCCACGATCAAAATTGCGGAAGCGGGCGTTCCCGTCGATCTGTTTTCGCTGGTTCCCGTAAAGCGCTCTCACTCCGCCTGCGCGCAGGGCGGCATTAACGGAGCGGTGAACACGAAAGGGGAAGGCGACTCTCCGTGGGAGCATTTTGACGATACGATTTACGGCGGTGACTTCTTGGCGAACCAGCCGCCTGTGTTGGCAATGTGTGAAGCAGCGCCCGGCATCATCCATCTGCTTGACCGGATGGGCGTCATGTTCAACCGGACGCCGGAAGGGCTGCTCGATTTTCGCCGGTTTGGCGGAACCAAGCACCACCGGACCGCATTTGCGGGTGCGACGACCGGTCAGCAAATTTTGTACGCGCTCGATGAACAGGTGCGTCGGTTTGAAGCGGCCGGTTTGGTACAAAAGTACGAGGGCTGGGAGTTCCTCTCGATCGTCCAGGATGACGAAGGCACGTGCCGCGGCATCGTGGCACAGGACTTACGGTCGATGGAAGTTCACAGCTTCGTCGGCGATGCGGTGATTTTGGCCACCGGCGGACCTGGCCTGATTTTCGGCCGCTCCACCAACTCGATTATCAACACCGGTACGGCTGCTTCTGCCGTTTACCAGCAGGGCGCTTACTATGCGAACGGCGAATTTATCCAGATTCACCCGACAGCCATTCCGGGCGACGACAAGCTGCGGTTGATGTCAGAATCGGCCCGCGGCGAGGGGGGCCGGGTATGGACGTACAAGGACGGCAAACCGTGGTACTTCCTGGAAGAAAAATATCCCGCTTACGGAAACCTGGTGCCGCGTGACATTGCGACTCGCGAAATTTTCCACGTCTGCGTCGATTTGGGACTCGGCATCAACGGGGAAAATATGGTGTACCTTGACGTGTCCCACATCCCGAAAGAGGTGCTCAACGTCAAGCTGGGCGGGATTTTGGAGATCTATGAAAAATTCGTCGGCGACGACCCGCGTAAAGTGCCGATGCGGATTTTCCCAGCTGTTCACTACTCGATGGGCGGGCTCTGGGTCGACTACGATCAGCACACCAATATCAAAGGTCTGTTTGCCGCGGGCGAGTGCGATTATTCGATGCACGGTGCAAACCGTTTGGGCGCCAACTCGCTGCTGTCTTCGATTTACGGCGGAATGGTGGCGGGCCCGAAAGCTGTGGAATACATCAAGGGGTTGAAGAAAGCGTCCGGAGACGTTGCCCAGCATTATTTTGAAACGGAACGGAAAAAGCGGGAGCAGCAATACGAGGACATCCTCAAGATGGAAGGGAACGAAAACCCCTACCAGTTGCACCGCGAACTCGGCCAGTGGATGACCGACAACGTGACCGTCGTGCGGTACAACGACCGCTTGCAGAAAACGGACGAAAAGATTCAGGAACTGATGGAGCGCTGGAAACGGATCGGCATGGCGGACAAATCCCGCTGGGAAAATATGATGGCGCCGTTCACGCGGCAGCTGTGGAACATGCTGCAACTGGCCCGTGTGATCACGCTTGGCGCGCTCAACCGCAACGAATCGCGCGGCGCTCACTACAAGCCGGAGTTCCCGAATCGGGATGACGAAAACTGGCTGAAGACGACCAAGGCGAAGTTTACGCCGGAGGGACCGGTTTTCGAATACGAAGAGGTCGACACGTCTCTCATCAAGCCGCGTCCACGCAACTACAGTGTGGATAAGGAGGCGACGAAATCATGAGCCAGCAGAAAATGATTCACCTGATCATCGAGCGGCAGGACGATGCGAACAGCAAACCATACACGGAAGAGTTCAAAGTTCCGTTCCGACCTGGCATGAATGTGATCGCCGCCCTGATGGAAATCCAGCGCAATCCGGTCAACGCGAAAGGCGAAAAAGTGGCGCCGGTGGCGTGGGAGTCCAACTGCCTGGAAGAGGTCTGCGGCGCTTGCATGATGGTGATCAACGGCAAGCCTCGGCAAGCCTGCACGGCGCTGGTTGACAAGCTGGAGCAGCCGATCCGCCTGAAACCGGCCCGCACGTTTCCGGTGATTCGCGACCTCGTGGTCGACCGTTCGCGTATGTTTGAAGCGTTGAAACGGGTGAAAGCGTGGATTCCGATCGACGGGACGTACGATCTCGGACCAGGTCCCCGGATGCCGGAGCGGGATCGGCAATGGGCATACGAACTGTCGAAATGCTTCACCTGCGGTGCCTGCGTTGAAGCGTGTCCGAACGTCAACGAAAAAACCAGCTTTATCGGACCGTTTGCGATTTCGCAAGTCCGCCTGTTCAACAGCCATCCGACCGGCGCGATGCACGCGCATGAGCGGCTGGAAGCGCTGATGGACGAAGGCGGGATTCATGAGTGCGGCAACTCGCAAAACTGCGTGCAGGTTTGTCCGAAAGGCATCCCGCTGACCACCTCGATCGCCGCCATGAACGCAGCGGTCAACCGCTATGCGCTGACCAGTTGGCTGCGGAAATAACGGTTCGTTGGACGGAGGAGCTGGCCCGGAGGGGCCTTAGCGAGTCAATTCCTGAGAAAGACGAAAAAGCATCCCGTATCACAATGCAATGTGGTACGGGATGCCCGTTCTGATGTTACCATTCTTCGTTCAGAAATGGGCCTGGTCGAGGCAAAATTCCTGATTGCCTGACTGCACCATCGTCCCCCCGCGGTCATAGTATAATCTGACTGTATCCCTTGACCTTGTCAATTATCGCCCGAGCAAGGAGGGATCAAGGAAAGTGACTGCGGGTAAGGACGTGCGCGGCAAATCTCTTCTGACCAATCGAGAACGCGAAGTGTTCGAGTTGCTGGTTCAAGACAAGACGACCAAAGAAATTGCAGAAATCCTCTTTATAAGCGAAAAGACCGTCCGCAACCACATCAGCAACGTGATGAAAAAACTGAATGTGAAAGGGCGGTCGCAAGCCGTTGTGGAATTGGTTCGGCTCGGGGAAATACAGATTTAAACATTTTTACCTGGTGTGCCCTACTTGGTGAAAGTAGGGTCTTTACTTTGGGACTGATGAATCAGAACGACAGGGCGGAAAATGCGTCATTCAACCAGTTCATACATACTGTTTCCGAACCAGTTTATTTTCGCGGCTTGCCGTCAGTAGGCAGATCTTTGCATGAGTAGATTTCGATTTGTGAAAGGATGGTTTACGTGAACAGTCGCGAACCGATCGGTGTGTTCGATTCGGGAGTCGGAGGACTCACGGTGGTGAAAGAGATCTTTCGGCAATTGCCGCAGGAAAATCTGATCTATGTGGGAGACAACGCTCGTTGTCCGTATGGCAGTAGGCCTCCGCAACAGGTTCGGGAATTTGCCTTTGAGATCATGGATTTTTTGCTGGAGTTTGGCGTCAAGATGATCATTATCGCCTGCAATACGGCGACGGCAGCCAGTTTGTCGGAAGCGAAAAACCGCTATGCGGTTCCCGTGCTCGGCGTGATTACACCCGGCAGCCGGGCGGCCATCAGCGCCACCCGGACGGGGCGGATCGGTGTGATCGGCACGGAAGTAACGGTTTCAACAGGCGCCTACGCGCGGGAAATTCACCGGATCAATCCGCGCTTGCAGGTGGTCAGTCAGGCGTGTCCGCCGTTCGTCCCGATTGTGGAGGAAGGAACCATCCATTCTCCGCAGACGGAACAAGCGGTGGCACAATATTTGGCGCCTTTGCAGCGGGAGATGATCGATACGTTGATTCTTGGCTGCACGCACTACCCGCTTTTGCAGCCGGTTATCCAAAAAGTATTGGGGGAACAGGTGCAGCTGATTTCGTCCGCGGAGGAAACGGCGCGGGAGGCTTCCCTGATCCTGGCCGAACGCAATCTGTTGAACGATCACAACATGCGGCCTGTGCACCGCTTTTTCACCAGCGGCGACCGGAATCTTTTTTCCCGGATTGCGGAGCGCTGGCTGGGCCAGCCGGTGGCCGTTGAAAGTTGGGACCTGCAGGCGCTGTCCAAATAAAACAAGCATACTTCGTCCACCTCTCCGTATACATAGAAATAGAAAAAGAGGTTGAGGGGGACGTAGGATGCGCCATCAGAAAAAAATGCTGGTCGGTGTGCTGATTGTGAGCCTGGCGGGAACGGCCGGGTGCGGATTGCTGAGCAAGACGTCCGGTCCGATTGATCAGCCTCCGCCCGGGGCCAACCAGGCGGCGGACAAAAAGGAAACGACTTCCGTCAATCTGTATTTTGCCGATGAGAAGGGGTTTGTCGTTCCGCTGCGCGTCAACATCCCGAAAACGCAGGCTCCCGCGACGGAAATGATCTCCTACCTGACGGAGGAAAAAGCAAAAGATCTGTTAAAGGACACCGGTCTGCACGCAGTCATACCTCCTGGCACCAAGATGTCGGTAAACATCAAGGACAATACCGCTATTGTTGATTTCAGCAGAGAGGTTTTGAATCTGAAGGTGCCGAAGGCGGAGCAGCAGTTGGTCGATGCGGTCGTCTGGACGTTGACCGAATTGCCGAACATCAAACAGGTTCAGATCAAAGTCAACGGAAACGTGGTGCCTGCACTGCCGGCGAGCGGGACACCGATCGGCCAACCGTTGAGCCGCGCCAACGGCATTAACCTGCAGGTTGCGCCGAACATCAATCCGGCGGAAACGACCAAACTGACGCTCTATTACCAAGCGAGCAACCAGGCCGGCACGTTCAGCTACCTGGTTCCGGTCACCCGCCTGATCAAGAAAACGGATGAAGACAAGGTGAAAGCCACGATTGCGGAACTGGCGGCTGGACCGATGACGCCGGCATTGAAGCCGACGTTGCCCGCTTCCGCCAAATTATTGAGCAAAACGGTGTCGGGGGACACAGTGATGCTTGATTTTGACAATTTGCTGACAGAAGGAGCCGCGACGGAGCAGACCAAGCTGTTTCACTCGATTGTACTCTCCGTCCTGGAAAATACGCCAAACGCGCAAAAAGTCAAAATCACCGTAAATGGGCAAACGCCGGCTGCGGCACCCGGCATGAACCTCAGCCAGCCGATGGCGCGGCCGCAGGTGATCAACCAGAAACAATTGTAAAAACGCGATCGGAAAACCGGTTGGGCAAATTAGGGTCCAACCGGTTTCGCTATTGGATTTTCCGCAGAGGAGTGTGATACTATTAATGGCAGTGCAGGAAACGCTTTGCTGATCAAAGCGGATCCCCGCAAGAGTTGCGGAAAAATTGTGGGGCGGAGGTTGCAGGATGAGAATTGACGGACGCAAACCAGACCAGACGCGCAATGTGACGATTCAACGGCGGTATATCAAACATGCGGAAGGATCCGTTTTGATTTGCGTTGGAGATACAAAAGTGATATGTACGGCCAGCATCGAAGAGAAAGTGCCGCCATTTCTGAGAGGCACCGGCCAGGGCTGGATAACGGCCGAATATTCGATGCTGCCGCGGGCGACGCCGACCCGCAACCAGCGGGAAGCGACGAAAGGCAAGGTAAGCGGCCGGACGATGGAAATCCAGCGCCTGATCGGCAGGGCACTGCGGTCGGTGGTGGATCTGCCCAAATTGGGCGAGCGGACGATTTGGCTGGACTGTGACGTGATTCAGGCCGACGGCGGGACGCGCACCGCTTCCATTACGGGGGCGTTTGTCGCGATGGCCGATGCGTTCCATTCGCTGGTGGAAAAAGGGACGCTCAGCTCGATTCCGCTGACCGATTACCTGGCGGCGGTCAGCGTCGGAGTGGTGAACGGAGTGCCGGTGCTCGACCTGAACTTCAGCGAAGATTCGACCGCGAAGGTGGACATGAATGTGGTGATGACCGGCAGCGGCCAATATGTGGAAGTGCAGGGAACGGGCGAAGAGACTCCGTTTACGTCTGATGAGCTGCAGCAGATGCTGGCGCTTGCCAAACAGGGCGTCGACCAATTGATCGCGAAGCAAAAAGAGGCTCTCGGCGAGATTGCGGACCGGATCGGCCAACAGGTTCCGCAAGCAACGTGAACGGACCGATATTTCGATATTCAGGGGAGAGAGAAACGTGAAGGTTGTACTGGCCACCCGTAACCAGGGGAAGGTTCGCGAGTTTGCGCAAGCTTTGTCAGCGTTGGGATGGATGGTGGAAGGGCTGCCGGAAACCGCGCCGCAGGTTGTGGAAGACGGACTGACGTTCGAAGCCAACGCCCGGAAAAAAGCGGAGGCGGCAGCGGCATTTTTGCAGGCGCCCGTGTTGGCGGACGACTCCGGGTTGCAGGTCGATGCCCTCGACGGGCAGCCAGGCGTATTTTCCGCCCGATATGCGGGAGAAGATGCGACGGATACGGCGAACAATTTGAAACTGCTGCAGGCATTGGAAGGCGTTCCCGCCGAGCGGCGATCCGCCAGATTCGTTTGCGTATTGGCACTGGCTCAGCCGAACGCCCCTACGGTATTGGCACGCGGGGAATGTGAGGGAATCATTCTGGAAGCACCGAGAGGGGAAGGCGGCTTCGGGTATGATCCGTTGTTTTTTGTTCCGGAGCTGCAAAAGACGTTCGCCGAACTTTCCTTGGAGGAAAAAAACAGGATCAGCCACCGGACGAAAGCGATTCGCTCGCTGATCGAGCTGGTGCGCGAGGGGGATCGGTTGTGAAAATCTGCGTCATCAGCGACAGTCATGGCCGCACCGACCGGATTGACCAGATTTTGCGGCGGCATTTGGAGATCGACCTGCTGCTTCACGCGGGCGATCATGCGGACGATGTGGCGGACAGGCGCGATGTCCGTTGCAAGGCAGTTTGCGGCAACTGTGATGTTGCCGGAACAGCGCCTGACGAGCAGCTCCTTGATCTGGCGGGGCTGCGGGTGCTGCTCACACACGGCCATCTGTACAAGGTGAAGCAAACGTTGCTGCCGTTGAGCTATCGGGCGAAAGAAACGAATGCGCAGCTTGTGATATTTGGCCATTCGCATGTGCCGGTGATCGTGGAAGAAGAGGGAATCGTGTTTTTAAACCCCGGCAGTTTGTCTTATCCGCGGGGTGTTGTGTCCGTCCCGACGTACGCGATCGTGCGGATCCACTCCTTGGACGCCGGGCAAAATGTTGCCATCCGGCTTTATAGCGTGAACGGGGACGAATTTCCGGAGTTTCGTTATGAGCATACGTTTGCCAATTGTTGATGTGCCGCAAACATGGAGCGCCTTGCGGCGAACAACACTTTCGGCGGCAACACTTGACGAGCGGCGGTTGCTTTTCATATACTTATCCTTGTTCCGGTGATTCGCCCGGACAGCGATTGTGCCTGTAGCTCAGCTGGATAGAGCATTCGCCTTCTAAGCGAAGTGTCGCAGGTTCGAATCCTGCCAGGCACGCCATCGTTACCGCCGAAGCAACGCCAAGCTGCGAAATGATTCCGGATGGTTCGGCGAGCTCAAAAAGGTGTTTTTGCCCGTCAATGGGACGGGCCGCAAAATCAAATGGAGCGGTGCCGTAACCGCTCTTTTTGTATGCAGGGGACCTTTTTGCCGATTGCCGGTGGAAGTATTTGAAACCTGGTAGAGTTATGCTATAATAAGGTGGTTCATCATTCGAGTTCACATCCATACATATGCGTGTTGGGGTTTTATAAGGAGGAAACTGCTGCGATGTCTGCGAAATGGGAGAAGAAAGACAATCACGTCGGAGTATTGGAAGTCGAGGTGGATAGCGCGAAAGTCGATCAGGCGATCGACCAGGCGTTCAAAAAAGTCGTCAAACGGGTGACCGTTCCGGGTTTCCGTAAAGGGAAAGTGCCGCGCCAAATTTTTGAGCAACGGTTTGGGGTTGCCGTATTATATGAAGATGCCCTGGATATCCTGCTGCCGGAAGCCTATCTGCAAGCGGTGCAGGAAACCAAGATCGAGCCGGTGTCGCGCCCCGATATCGACATTGTGCAGATCGAGAAAGGCAAGCCGCTGATTTTCAAGGCGACTGTCACCGTCAAGCCGGAAGTACAGCTTGGCGAGTACAAAGGCTTGTCGATCGAGAAGAAAGAATTTGCCGTAACGGCTGACGATGTGCAAAAAGAACTGGAAAATCTGCAAAAATCGCACGCGGAAATCATCGTCTTGGACGAAGGAACGATTGAAAACGGGGACATCGTCATCATCGACTTCAAAGGCTTCGTAGACGGAGAACCGTTCGAAGGCGGCGAAGCGGAGAAATATCAGCTGGAGATCGGTTCCGGTACGTTCATCCCTGGATTTGAAGAACAGCTCATCGGCATGCACAAAGGCGAAGACAAGGAAATCCAGGTGACGTTCCCGGACAACTACCATGTGGAAAAATTGGCCGGGAAGCGGGCGACATTCAAGATTCACCTGCATGAAATCAAGCGCAAGCAACTGCCGGCGCTGGACGATGAATTTGCGAAAGATATTTCCGAGTTCAACACGCTTGATGAATTAAAAGCGGACATTGAGAAGAAACTCAAGGAGAAAGCGGAAAAAGACGAGAAAATCTACATCGAAGAGCAAGTGATCGAGCAGGCGGTGGCTAACGCAACGATTGATCTTCCGACCGTTATGGTGGATAATGAAGTTGATGCGCTGGTTGAAGACTTCAAACAGCGCCTGCAAATGCAGGGGATTCCGTATGACGCTTACCTGCAGTTGACCGGTTCCTCGGAAGCCAAGCTGCGCTCCGAGATGCGGGACAAAGCGGAGAAGCGGGTACGAACCCGTCTCGTTTTGGAACAAATCAGCAAGGTGGAAAATATCGACGCGACGGAGGACGACATTCACGAGGAGATCGCGAAAATCGCCGATTCGGCAAGAATGGACTTCAATCAGGTCAAGCAGATTCTCGAATCGCACGATCCGCAGCTGCGCGCCTTGCGTAACGACATCGTAGTCCGCAAAACGATTTCTTTCCTGGTGGAGAATAGCAAAGTCGCGTAAAATCGTGTATCATGAAGAAACAGAATGAGAACAATGTACAAGGCACTTTACATAAAGTGCCTTGTTTTTCAAACTTTACTGCTGACAGGAGGTTCGGAGGCATGAATTTGGTTCCGATGGTGATCGAACAAACCAGTAGAGGAGAGCGCGCCTACGATATTTACTCCCGTTTGTTGAAAGACCGCATTGTGTTCATCGGGACGCCGATCGATGATACGGTGGCGAATCTGGTCGTCGCTCAGTTGTTGTTTCTGGCGGCCGAAGATGCGGAAAAAGACATCAGCCTGTACATAAACAGCCCGGGCGGTTCGATCACGGCCGGCATGGCGATCTACGATACGATGCAGTTCATCAAACCTGACGTGTCCACGATCTGTATCGGGATGGCCGCATCAATGGGATCGTTCCTGCTGATGGCCGGTGCCAAAGGAAAAAGGTATGCGCTGCCAAACAGCGAAATCATGATCCACCAGCCGCTCGGCGGGGTCCGCGGCCAGGCTGCTGACATCAAGATTCATGCCGATTGGATCCTCCGGACCAAGCAGAAGATCAACCGTATATATTCGGAACGCACCGGTCAGCCTATTGAAAAAATCGAACGTGACACCGACCGCGACTTCTTCATGACGGCTGAACAGGCGAAAGAATACGGTTTGATCGATGCGGTGATTTCCCGGACAGATTTGAAATAAGGGGTGAACAGATTGTTCAAGTTTAATGATGAGAAAGGCCAACTGAAATGCTCTTTTTGCGGCAAGACGCAAGATCAGGTCCGCAAGCTGGTTGCTGGACCCGGTGTGTATATCTGCGACGAATGCATTGAACTGTGTAACGAAATTGTCGAGGAGGAGCTCGGCGAAGAGCAGGAGTTCGAGCTGAAGGATATCCCCAAGCCGCATGCAATAAGGGAAATTCTGGACCAGTATGTGATCGGCCAGGACACGGCGAAGAAATCGCTGGCGGTGGCCGTCTACAACCATTACAAGCGGATCAACACCCAGCAGAAAAACAACGATGACGTCGAACTGTCGAAAAGCAACATCCTGCTGATCGGGCCGACCGGCAGCGGCAAAACACTGTTGGCGCAGACCCTGGCACGGATTCTCAATGTTCCGTTTGCGATTGCTGACGCAACATCCCTGACGGAAGCAGGATACGTCGGGGAAGACGTCGAAAATATCCTGCTGAAGCTGATCCAGGCGGCTGACTATGACGTTGAAAAAGCGGAAAAAGGGATCATCTACATCGACGAAATTGACAAAATCGCCCGTAAGTCGGAAAACCCGTCGATCACGCGAGACGTATCGGGTGAAGGTGTGCAGCAGGCGCTGTTGAAGATTCTGGAAGGAACAGTCGCCAGCGTTCCGCCACAGGGGGGGCGCAAACATCCGCATCAGGAGTTCATCCAGATTGACACCAGCAACATCCTGTTCATCTGCGGCGGTGCGTTTGATGGATTGGAACAGATCATCAAACGGCGTCTCGGCAAGAAAGTGATCGGCTTTGGAACACAGGAAGAACAAGTCGTGAACGAAAACAAACAGGGTGCATACCTGCAAAAAGTGCTGCCGGAGGATTTGCTGAAATACGGCTTGATACCGGAGTTCGTCGGCCGGCTGCCGGTGATCACTACTTTGGAAGCTCTTGACGAAAAGGCGCTGGTGCAAATTTTGACCGAACCGAAAAACGCGCTTGTCAAGCAGTACCAGAAGCTGCTGGAAATGGACGATGTACAGCTTGAGTTTATGGAAGACGCTTTGCAGGAGATCGCGAAAGAAGCGATCAAGCGCAACACCGGCGCTCGCGGCTTGCGTGCTATCATCGAAAGCATCATGCTGGATGTGATGTATGAGGTGCCGTCCCGCCAGGATGTGAGCAAAGTGGTCGTCACCAAGGAAACGGTCACACAGAAAGAACCGCCGGTGATCGTCACCTCGGACAACCGTAGCAAGAAAAAGAAAAAAGAGGAAACGGCGTAAAAATACTCCGCGAAGTGACGAACCTCCTTTGTCGCGAATTCCGATTGATACGCGGGGCCCCATTCACAATGGACAAAAGGCAGGAAACGCTGTATGGGCGTTCCTGCCTTCGTTTATTTTTACCTGCAGTGGGCATACTAGTTCACAGAATCTTTGCGGCAGAAGGAGGGGGAGTCAAATGAACGTGATGACGATCGTCAGCCTGATCCAGGTATTTTTTGCAGTTGTGATCGGGCTTTATTTTTGGAACCTGTTGAAGTCCCAACAGAACAACCGGTCCGCGGTCGAGCGGGAATCGAAAAAAGAGCTTGAAAAATTGAAAAAATTGCGTTCGATTTGCTTGACGGAGCCGCTGGCGGAAAAAACACGGCCCGCATCGCTGGACGACATCGTGGGACAACAAGAGGGGCTGCGAGCGCTGCGGGCGGCTATCTGTGGGCCGAATCCGCAGCATGTGATCATCTATGGGCCGCCGGGCGTGGGGAAAACGGCCGCCGCCCGTGTCGTGCTGGAGGAAGCGAAGAAAAATCCGCTGTCACCCTTCCGCAGTGATGCGAAGTTCGTCGAACTGGACGCCACAACTGCCAGGTTTGATGAGCGGGGGATCGCCGATCCGTTGATCGGTTCCGTGCACGACCCGATCTATCAAGGTGCCGGAGCGATGGGGATGGCCGGCATTCCGCAGCCGAAGCCGGGAGCGGTGACCAAGGCGCATGGTGGGATGCTGTTTATCGATGAGATCGGGGAGTTGCATCCGATCCAGATGAACAAGCTGCTGAAAGTGCTGGAAGATCGTAAGGTGTTCCTGGAAAGCGCGTATTACAGCTCGGAAGATACCAACATTCCCAGCCATATCCACGATATTTTCCAAAACGGGCTGCCGGCCGATTTTCGCCTGGTCGGTGCCACGACCCGCACGCCGAACGAAATCCCGCCGGCGATACGTTCGCGTTGTGTGGAAATTTTTTTCCGTCCGTTGACGCCAGAGGAGATCGGCACGATCGTTCGCAAAGCGGCGCAAAAAATCCAGTTCCCGATCGAAGATGCGGCGGTCGACGTGATCAAGCGGTATGCGACGAATGGTCGGGAAGCGGTCAACGTGGTGCAAATCTCTGCCGGACTTGCCTTGTCGGAACGGCGAAATGTGATCAAAACGGAAGATGTGGAGTGGGTGATCCACTCCTCGCAAATCTCGCCGCGGCCGGAAAAACGGGTGCCCGCCCAACCACAGGTCGGGGTGGTCAACGGGCTTGCCGTATACGGACCGAACATGGGGATGCTGCTGGAATTGGAAGTGACGGCCGAACCGGCCAAGGAAGCAGGCAAGGGGAGGCTGACCATCACCGGCGTCGTCGAAGAGGAAGAAGTCGGCGGCGGCCAACGTGTGATGCGGCGCAAGAGCATGGCGCGCGGCTCGATTGAGAATGTGATGACCGCGCTGCAGCGGACGACGGATGTCAATCCGTTTGACTTTGATATCCATGTCAATTTTCCCGGCGGAACGCCGATCGACGGTCCTTCCGCGGGCATTACGATGGCCACAGCCATTTACTCGGCGATCAAAAAGATCCCTGTCGATAACAAGCTCGCGATGACCGGCGAACTGTCGATCCGCGGCTATGTGAAACCGGTCGGTGGCGTCGTGGCGAAAGTCGAAGCCGCTCGGGAAGCCGGCGCCACCCGGGTGTGCGTGCCAAGGGACAACTGGCAGGAGATCTTCCGCACCTATCAGGACATCCAGGTGATTCCGGTCGATCGGATCGAGCAGGTGATCGAACACGCATTGGCGCAACAGGAGTGCAGCGAGCGGGTACCGGTCGTCTCGCCGGCGCCTGGACTGCTGACCGCGTCGCCGTCCGTGCAGCCGATCCATCCCGTGTTGCCAAAGGAACACAGATTCTGACCGTTTGGGCTTCCACTGATCGGTACACGCCTGGACTGTGTGCGACCGCCGGGGATGTTGCGCCTGGCGCAGCGTGCCTTTTGGCGCTCGGATACGGCATGGTACGGGCGCTTTGCAGGGAGGTTGCTCCCTGCTTTTTTCGTGCATTGGTTCATTGCATTTCTTGCGGTGGATAGGGTAAAATGAAATCCATAATTTGCGCAAATCGGTTGATGCGAACCTGTGGAGGTGAAACCGAGTGACAAGTCCTGCTTCCAGACGAAACTTGCCGTTGCTGCCGCTCCGCGGGCTGCTGGTTTATCCGACGATGGTGCTGCATCTTGACGTGGGCCGCGAAAAATCGGTTCGCGCCCTGGAAAAGGCGATGGTCGGGGAGAATTTGATCGTCCTCGCCTCGCAAACGGAGACGAATATCGACGATCCGAAACCAAACGATATTTTCCAGATGGGAACAGTCGCTCGTGTCAAGTAGATGCTCAAGCTGCCGAACGGAACGATCCGCGTGTTGGTGGAAGGGCTGTCCCGGGCCAAACTGTTGGAATACACCGAAACGGAAGACCATTATCAGGTAGAGATCTACGAGATTGATGAGCATGCGGACATCGACCCGGAAGTGGAAGCGTTGATGCGGGCTGTCCTGCAGCAGTTCGAACAATATGTGAAGATCTCGAAAAAAGCAAACCAGGAAACGGTCGCCGCTGTCATGGACATCGAAGATCCCGGCCGGCTGGCCGATGCGATCGCTTCCCATCTGACTCTGAAAATCAAGGACAAGCAGGCGATCCTGGAAGCGATCGACGTCAAGACCCGATTGGAGACGCTCTTGCGCATTTTGTCGGACGAGCGTGAAGTGCTGGAATTGGAACGAAAAATCCACCAGCGGGTGCGCAAGCAAATGGAGAAAACACAGAAGGAATATTATCTGCGCGAACAGATGAAGGCGATCCAGCGGGAGTTGGGCGAGAAAGAAGGCCGCCAGGCGGAGGCGGACGAACTGCGCGAGAAGCTGGCGAAGCGAAACTTGCCGGAAGCGGTTGCCGAGCGTGTGGAAAAAGAGATCGAGCGGTTGGAAAAAACACCCCCGACCTCGGCGGAAGGTTCTGTCATCCGGACGTACATCGACTGGATCCTGTCGCTTCCCTGGACGGAAGAGACAGCAGACGAGATTGACGTAAACCGGGCCGAACAGATCCTCAACGAGGAACATTACGGCTTGGAAAAAGTAAAAGAGCGAATCCTCGAATATCTCGCCGTGCAAAAGTTGGTCAAGAAGCTGCGCGGACCGATCCTCTGCCTGGTGGGACCGCCTGGAGTCGGCAAAACGTCGCTGGCGCGCTCGGTCGCCAACTCGCTCAACCGCAAGTTCGTTCGCGTCTCGCTAGGCGGCGTGCGGGATGAAGCGGAGATTCGCGGCCACCGCCGGACCTATATCGGTGCCCTGCCCGGCCGGATCATCCAGGGCATGAAAACGGCCGGTACTGTCAACCAGGTATTTTTGCTCGATGAAATCGACAAGATGTCGAGCGATTTTCGCGGCGATCCGGCGTCCGCCATGCTGGAAGTACTTGATCCGGAACAAAACAGTACGTTCAGCGACCATTATCTGGAGATTCCGTACGATCTCTCGAAGGTGATGTTCATCTGCACCGCCAACGTCTGGCATACGATTCCGCGGCCACTGCTGGACCGGATGGAAGTGATCCACATCCCGGGGTACACCGAAATCGAAAAGCTGCACATCGCAAAGAACCATCTGTTGCCGAAACAGCTGGAGGCGCACGGTCTGACCAAAGAAAAAATGGGCTTGTCGGACGAGACGATCCTGAAAGTGATCCGCGAGTATACGCGGGAAGCGGGTGTCCGCAATCTGGAACGGCAAATCGGCACGCTGTGCCGGAAAGCGGCGCGGCAGATCGTGGCAGGCGAGAAAAAGCGGGTGGTCATCACGGTTCGCAATCTGCACATCTACCTGGGGCCTTCCAAATTCCGTTATGGCCTTGCCGAGCAGGAAGATCAGGTTGGAGTGGTCACCGGGCTCGCCTGGACGGAAGCGGGCGGCGACACGCTGTCGATCGAAGTGTCGCTGGCACCCGGCAAAGGCAAACTGACGCTGACGGGGCAACTTGGCGACGTGATGAAGGAAAGCGCTCAGGCGGCGTTCACCTACATCCGGTCGCGGGCGGAGGAGCTCAAGATTCCGGCCGATTTTTCCGAGAAAAATGATATTCACATCCACGTTCCGGAAGGAGCGATTCCGAAGGATGGGCCATCCGCCGGCATCTCGATGGCCACGGCGCTCGTCTCGGCGCTGACCGGTAAACCGGTGTCGCGCGAGGTGGCGATGACCGGAGAGATCACGCTGCGCGGGCGGGTGTTGCCGATCGGCGGCGTCAAGGAAAAATGCCTGGCCGCCCATCGCGCCGGTGTCAAAAAAGTCTTGCTGCCCAAGGAAAACGGGAAGGATCTGGACGATATCCCGGAAAGCGTGCGCAAGGAACTGAAAATCGTATTGGTCGAGCATATGGACGAGGTGCTCGAACAGGCGCTGGTGTGACGCATGGTCATCCATTCATCCGAATTTGTCATTTCGGCGGTCGGTCCCAAGCAGTATCCGGAGGGAACCCAACCGGAGATCGCGCTGGCCGGCCGTTCCAACGTCGGCAAATCGTCGCTGATCAACCGCATGGTCAACCGAAAAAACCTTGCGCGCACATCGGCCAAGCCTGGGAAGACGCAGACTTTGAATTTTTATCACATCAACCGGGCATTTTATTTCGTCGACCTGCCGGGATACGGGTTCGCCCAGGTTCCGAAATCGGTGAAAGACAAGTGGGCGAAATTTATCGAACAGTATCTGGCGCAGCGGGAGCAACTGAAGGCGGTGCTGCAACTGGTCGACCTGCGCCATCCGCCGACAAAAGAAGACATGCAAATGTTCGACTGGCTGGGCCACTTCGGCATCCCGCGGATCGTGGTCACGACCAAGGCGGACAAAATTTCCCGCGGCCACTGGGCGAAGCACCAAAAGGTGATCCGCGAGGCGCTGAACGTTCCGAAGGAGGTTCCGATGGTGCTCTTTTCGGCTGAAACGGGACAGGGAAGAGAGGAACTGTGGAGTCTGCTGGAACCGTATTTGCAAACGGGTGAATGAGCACGCCGGGCCTGCGGAATCGACAAACGATGAATAGTTGGAACGACACTAGAAAGCTCCTGTTTCCGGTTTGAAGCAGGAGCTTTTTGCTTGTCCTGATGAAATCCACCCCGATGCCAGAGTGGGCGGCAATCGGTGGACGCCGTTTTGAACCGTTGGTTTACGGACCGCTGCCGGCGCTTGTCACATACCAACCGAGTGGTGATTGGTCCAGTTACATCCGCGTAAGGCCATCCCTAACAGGATGCGGGAACTTCCGCGGGAGTCTCCTTTTTGTCGCTGCCGCCCAGTTCGGCGATCACCATACCCACTAGGATCAGCAAACAACCGACTACCGCCTGGCCGCTCAGCCGTTCGTCCGCCCACAGATAGGCGGTGACTGCGGCGAATACCGGCTCGGTCGAAAAGATCAGGGCGGTGCGGCTGGGCGTGGTGAATTTTTGAAACTGGGTTTGCGCGAGAAACGCCAGCGCGGTGGCGAACACGGCGCAGATGATCAGCGCCATGTCGACAGTCGGGTTGAACAGCACCTGTTTGGTGAATGCCTGCTGCCACGGTTCAAACAGCCAGCCGCTTAGCAAATTGAACATCGCTACCGCCGCGATTTGATAGGTTGCCAGGGGAAGCGCCTTGAAGCGCGGGGCGTATTTTCCCATGGTGGTGATGTGCATGGCGAACGATACGGCGCACAAAAAGACGAGAGCATCGCCCAGATTGGCCGCTTCCACTTTGTCGAGGGAAAGCAGGGCGAGACCGACGGTCGCCGCCGCAATCCCCACAAGCGTCGTCCGTTTCGGCTTGAGCCGTAGCATCCAGACGGAGAAAAGCGGCACCAGCACCACTGACAGTCCGGTAATAAAACCGGCTTTCGACGCGGTGGTGTATTTCAGTCCAAACGTTTGGAACGCATACCCCGCAAACAGCCAAAAGCCCAGCACCAACCCGGCCCTGACCGCGCCTTTGTCTGCTTTCAGTTGATTCCGTTTGAACAGGAACAGCATCAGGTACAGAAGAACAGCCGCGATCGCAAACCGCACACCAAGAAACGTAAACGGAGGCATGGTCGCGATCGCTTCCTTGACGAGAACGAATGTGGCGCCCCATGCGAACGTCACGCACAGGAGGATCAGATCGGCCATCAGAGATTTTTTCATTCCGCATACCCCCGTTGCAATCGAAGCAATATTTTCATTATATAAAAAAACCGGATGGAGGAATACCCGGTTTTTTGATCATGGACGATCAACTCGGCGTTGCGACGCGCATGGATTTGGGCCCAAGCGAAGTACTCGGAACAGACTGCGAAGCAAAGCGTCACTTCGCTGGGTAGCGGGCGCTTGTAGTCGAGTTTCCCTGTTTGCGCGGTCAGCCCTGCTCCTTGTAGGTCTGCCACCGTTTCTCAAGCAGGGCGACCGCCTGGTACATAAACGTCGCCAGCAGCGACACAAGCAGCAGGCTCATCATCACGAGCGTCAGGTTGAACACCTGAAAGCCGTAGATCATCAGATAGCCGAGACCCGATTTTGCCACGAGAAATTCACCGACGATCACACCGACCCAGGACAGGCCAGCATTCACCTTTAATGTGGAGAGAATCGTTGGGCGGGCCGCCGGAAAAATCACTTTCTGGAAAATCTGCCGCCTGGTAGCGCCGAATGTGGTGGCCATTTTGATCATGTTGGGGTCCACTTCCTGAAACGCGGTGTAGACCACGATCGTGGTGATGACGACCGAGATGGCGAGCGCCATCATCACCACCGACAGATACCCCTGCCCGAATGTGACGATGAAAATCGGGCCGAGCGCCACTTTCGGCATCGAGTTGAACACGACGATGTACGGATCAAGCACCCGGCTGAGAAACGGCCACCACCAGATGACGATCGCGAGCAGCGTGCCGGCGACGGTGCCCGTTAAAAATCCCACCCCCGTCTCCCACAGCGTCACCCACGTATGGTGCAGCAGGCTGCCGTCCCGCAGCATCTGCACGAACAGGTGCCAGATCTTCGAAGGGTACGAGAAGATAAACGGGTTGATCCAGTTCAGGCGGGCGGCCGCTTCCCACAAGCCGAGCAAGGCGAGCAGCAGCCCCCACTGGGTGATTGCGACTTTTACTTTCATCAGGCGATGCTGTCTGACAAATTCGGCATGTTCATTCTTCATTTTGCAAATCCCCCCACAACTTGCGGAACAGCTGGTGGAATTCCGGATGTTCGCGCGCGTCCAGCGGCGACAAGGAGCGGATTCCTTGCGGCACGTCGATTACGCTTTTCAAGCGGCCCGGGCGGCTGGCCATCACCAACACGCGGTCGCACATGGCGATCGCTTCGCCCAAGTCATGCGTCACCAAAACGGTGGTCATCTTGTATTTCTGCAGCGTTTTCGCGATCAAGTCCTCCAACTGCAGCTTGATTTGGTAATCGAGCGCGGAGAACGGTTCATCGAGCAGCAGGATTTTCGGCCGGACCGCCAGCGTCCGGACCAGCGCCGCCCGCTGCCGCATGCCGCCCGACAATTGGTGCGGGTATTTGTGCTCGGTTCCTGCGAGCCCCATTTCGTGCAGCAAACGCTTCGCGTAGTCGATCTGCTCCTGATTTTTCTGGCCGCGGATCTCCAGCCCGATGCAGACATTGTCAAGGATGGTGCGCCAGGGGAGCAGGTAATCCTGTTGCAACATATAGCCGATAATCGGGGACGGACCCGTCACCGGTTGGCCGAACAGGCGCACTTCGCCTGAGGTCGGCGCAAACAGGCCGGCCAGCATCGACAGCAGCGTGCTTTTCCCGCAGCCGCTCGGTCCCACGATCCCGATAAACTCGCCTTCCCGGATCGCGCAGTCAAACTGTTCGACCGCTGTCGTTTCGCCTGATAAAGACAGGTATTTTTTGCTGACCCGCTCAAACCGGATGGCTGGCGTCATTTGGCTTTCCCTCCTGTGTACTGGGCTCATAGCAGAATATGAAAAAGCCCAGAAAAGGGTGTATAAACAACCCCCGAACAGGAGAGGATAGAAGTAAACCCATATTTCTCCTCTCCTTTTTGGGACCTTGGCGACAAGGTCCTTTTTTGTTTTGGTGCTAAAAAATCGTCGGTTTTGATGCCTGTTCGGCGAATCGATTTGCCCGTTTTTGTCGTCTTAATAGGTAGAGATCGTTTCAAGTCGAATCAAAGTGGGGGATGCCGGGTGCGGGTGTTGTTTATGTCGGACAATGAAATTCAGGTTTCGTTGATCGGACGGATCCTGCAAGCGGAGGGCGTGGACGTGGTACATATTCCATACGAGGAGATAGGTGCAGCTACGTTTCTGGAACAGGACTTCCTGGCGATTGTGCTGGATTTTCCGGTAGCAACGGAAAATAAGCTACGTTGCATGAAGTCACTGCAGGCCATAGTCACTCTGAAGACAATCTGGTTCGTTTGGCCGAAGACGTGTATCTTGACATGGTTCGTCGCACGGTCGTTCGCAATGGCCAAGCGATGAAATTGACGGAACGAGAGTTTGAATTGCTGTACTATTTGTTGGAACGCAGCGGCACACCGGTTACGGCAAATGAATTGTTGCAATCGGTGTGGGCGAAAGGGGATGAAGTAACCGAGAACAATCTGTATCAATATGTATGCAAACTACGAGAAAAGCTGGAGGAAGATCCAAGGGAACCGAAAATCTTGCTTACCCACAGAAAAGGGAAGCGGGGTTTTCTTATTCGGTGGTTTGAACCGGAAAATTCACGTTGACGAGCAAAGCCGATGGCGCAACCTGAACAAAAATTCAGGTCCAACCTGAATTTTTGTTTGTAGTAGAGTTTCAAATCGATTTGATAAAATAGAGGAACAAGTTGGTTATCCACTTTATTGAATGGAAAGGAGGTTTTGTTCTTGTATAAGTTGAAATTCGGTTTAAATATGTTCAATTAACGGCGATTGTATTTCTAAGGTAGTCCGGAAATTGGTCTTGTTTGGCTATTCAATCAAAGAGGGATGATAATCGATTCTAGCTTGATGTTTCTGCGGTTTGAGATGAAATGAAAACAGCGGAGGTGGTATTATATTGAGAAAATTTAGTCATTTTATTTTGGTTCTGGGGTTGCTGTTACTTCCCTACACCAGTTCGACTTTGGCAAAAAGTTCTGATGTTGACACGAATCAGGAGGAGGTAGTCGAACAATATTCTGTAACCACCGACCCTGTAGAAATTGAGAAGAAAGCCAAGGATATGCATGGGACCGCTAAAATTGATGGGAAGGAAGTTCCCACAAAATCTTTGGTTCAACCAATCAAAAAAGTGAAGAACAAAGTAACAGGACAAATTAAAACAGAATACAGAGAAGATATAATCGCGTATGTACCAAAGGATCCAGGAAAAACAGTAGGAACACAGTCTTTCTCCGGATGGCCCTCCGGCGCTAATTACACGGAATCTAAAACAGACACGTCTTACTCGGCGAGAGTATACCTAGCTTGCAAATACAGTGAGTATACTTATGGTGGGCGGTATTATGTCCAAGTCGACTGGTGGTGGCATATGTATGACCGTCTAGATTCTAGTGTTTCAATCACTTATCCCCGTTTCTGGGCCGAGGCTGTAGGAGTGTCAACATCGGATGTAAAATCCCCAATAGCATCGGATAGCGATTCCCCAAAATCACCGGCATGATTTCCTCAAAATCATCGGGATGAATTCCCCACCCCTGTGTCGAATTATGGCACCTGCCATCACGTCCGTGGAGGTGCCAGTCATGAGGGAGAGTGAGAAGATGGAAATCAAGAAGTTGTATGAGGAGGGCGTCAGCATCTCGGAACTGGCCAGAAGATTCGGCCACGACCGCAAAACCATTCGCAAGGCTGTAAGTGAACCTCGGCAGCAGCAGGAGGAGAGCATG
>NZ_AQXL01000105.1 GCF_000376225.1 Effusibacillus pohliae DSM 22757 | reverse complement strand
AGATAGACCTGTATCCGCGATTTGTACCGGCTCAACCCGGCGATGGCGGCGGCATCGGAACCCCCGATGCCGCGCCTTCTCTGACGCAACCACTCCTCCCGGCTCATTTCCGCAGTCATGGCGAGGATATCCGCCTTACGCTTCGCCATCACCACACCTCCTGCAGCGTGACTTCGGTGGCATTGTGCTGATCGCCAACCAGACCGAGGAAACATTCGGCGGAGCAAACATGGACGGTTTGGTTGAGACGAATTGCTTTATCACCAGCGAACAATTCAACGCCACAGTAATCGCACTCACAGACCGGTTCCGGTTCTTTCGGCTCCGGTGCAGCCGTTTTCCAAACATCGTAGCTTTGTGGCAGCATGTTGTCCCCTCTCCCCTCTTGTGTTTTCAGAAATCACGAAGTAGAATCGAACTAGGATATTTTTTGTTTGGCACGTTACGAACGTGTCATTTTTTCTTTTTGCCGGGCTTGTCTTTCCATCGCCTGTTCCAAGTGGATGGCGTGAAGAATCATCAACCGCTCAAACTTGGAAAACCTTAGCCAGATTCCCGGTTTGATAACCATATTCTCACCCCTCTTATGCTCCAATCTCAGCCAGCATGGCGCTCATTTGCTTGAACACGATCTCCAACCGCATGAGCCTCTTCCAGCCTTCCGAGCCGGTCAGCATCAACGCAATGAATTCTCGCGAATCTGTGGCCTCAGCCCACAAGATGACTTCATCGATGTCAGGGATGTCATGGCCGTTTTCGATGCGGGAGATCGCAGACCGGTCTTTTCTGAGGTACCGCGCGAGTTCTTCCTGACTCATCCCCTTTCGTTCCCGGCACATGCGCAGCAAAGTGCCGATTTCTTTTCCTCTCACCCTGTGTCCCCCCTCTCCGTGTGCATATTTCTCACGATAAACAGACTGAATTGTGCGGGGTCACGATGGTAGGATGGGACTGTGCCCCTCATAAAGACTCCTCACTAGAACGCTCCTCTGAACTTCCTCCCACATCACCTCCCCACCGGCGGCCGATTGGTTCCCCACCAGCGGACGCTATCTGCTCACAGCAATCAGTTTGTTGTCGTAACCAAGAAACTCGATGTGTACCACAAAATCACCCCCTCAAGAACTTACACCAGTATCAAAGCAGGCCGACTGTCACTCCCCCAAAATGGCCGCACGCTCCCGCCGCAGTTCTTCGATGCGCTGCCAGATCTCCGCCTTGCGCTGCTCCGGTGTATCGCTCCGGCCAAACTCGGCTGCCAGCCGGCTATGCTCGACCGCGATCTCGACCAGCCGTTTATGCTGATCTTCGGGCAGTAACCAGATCTTCTGAGCAGTTGTCACACAGGTTCACCTCCTTGCGTTTGGATTCATCGACTGGCCGCCTCCCCGGTGTTACGCAGCGCTTCCTGCTCATACCACCGGAAAAACGCATCCCGTGGAATTCGGATTTTCCAACCATCTCGAATTGCCGGGAATCCGGGCCGCCGGGTCAATTCGTACGCGCTATTGAGGCCGATCCGCATGATCTCGGCTACGTCCTCCACCTTCAGGCTGGCCGGATACTGGGAGTAGTCCCGCGTATCGTGATTGGTAACAGAAAGTTCCTTGAACGCCGCCCGGATTTCCTCACGTATGATTTGGCGGATGGTTTCCTCGAAGGACATGTCTTTTGCCACCTCCTATGCCGTGTTAGCTGAATGTTCATTTTCAACTTCTCGTATCGCGTAGCGACTTGGCAAAAAAATTTCTTCTTTTTTCTTTTTGTATAGCTTGGCGATTTTTTCTGCCCTCTCTGCACCGACTTGACGCTGCCCTTTCTCGATTTGAGACAGGTATCCAGCTGAAATGCCCAGTTTTTTCGCCGCTTCTTCAATACTCATTCCGGCTTCCAACCTGGCCTGTCTCACCAAACTAGCCATTAGATCACCCTCCTTCTTTGCATTATGAATTGTGTAACTCAATATTACTATTCAATATGTAAAGTGTCAACGCGTTTTGCAAAGTTTTTTATAAAAAGTTCCAAATTTGCATTCTGCAAAGTATAATCATCTTAGAGGTGTTCTTATGTTCGGTGAACGGCTGCGACAATTGCGCAAACAAAAAAACTTAACGATGAAAGAGTTCGGGAAAAAGTTCGGTCTAGCCGAATCAACCATATCTGGTTATGAAAATGGTACCAGAACACCTGATCTCGAGACGATCGAAAAATTTGCCGACTTCTTTGGTGTGACTGTTGATTATTTAGTCAAAGGCCGCACCGAACCACCAAAAGAGGGACAAGTCCCTGATATCTCTCCCGAAGAACGCGAATTTCTCAATTGGGTCAAGGAAAACCTGGAGAGCGCGTTCTTCTACGACTTCCACAAGTCGCCCGAGGAGCAGAAGGAAGAAATGATGCGTGGGTTGCGGCTGATCTGGGAACTGGAGAAGAACCGGAAACCGGGGCAAAAGCAGGGAGAGTGATTTTATGAGCGACAAACTGGATTTGGTTCTTTCCAAACTGGAAGGTCTTGAGACCCGTATGGATCGAATGGAAACGAAAATCCATGTACTTGAACAGACGGTTGAGACGATAAAAACCGAACAAAAGCAGCAAGGTGACATTTTGATTCAGCTCATAAGTATTGTGAAAGCAACAAACGAAAAGGTATCCGACATCAAAGACGCGGTCTCTTCCCTGGCCAAAAGTCAAGAGAAGCAGGATAGAATCCTCGAAACGTTGGCGCTTCGTTCACTGGAACAGGAGACGGAAATCCGGGAGATCAAACGCATTAAGTAATTAACAGCTTTCTATAGCCCACATGGGCTTTTCTTTTCCGTCTCAAAACCAAACATATGTTCTGAAAGGAGGCCATCATCATGCTCGAACTTCTCGAATCCTACCAACCAGTTCCGCTTGAGGACGCGATCCTCGCCTTCTACCGCAAGCACCATATTGCCAATCCTGACGAGATCGACCTTGACTGGATGGCCCGGGAAGCGAACATCTGGATCCACTACAAACCGCATCCGTCTGCCAGTTATGAGCTGCGCGGCATGTGGTCCGTTATCGTGGACGACCGGCTGCCAGAACCGCAACAGCGGGTGGAGCTGGCACATGAACTCGGTCACGTTTTCCTCCACGTTGGACACCAAATAGCGATAAACGCGGACCTCAAGGCGAGGCAGGAATGGCAAGCGGACAGGTTCGCCATGTATCTGCTGTGTCCCACGCCGATGATCGCGGATCACATGATAACAGCCGAAAGCCGCGGGCAATTGGTTGACCATTTTGCGGATACGTTCAACGTCCCGGATTACTTCATGGATGCCCGGCTGAAACTCTTGGAGCAGCGTCTTCAGATGCTAGCCGCCCAACGGCAGTTTGCGGCCGCTCTGGAATCCCTGCCGCAATACGGACGGGACTATGATCAGGTCGTACGGCATCCGGTGAATCCCCGGATCGAGTACTACCTTCGCGAAGGGCGGGTTGTGTATCAACGAAAACGTGCGGAGGTGTAAAACAGATGGGAAAAGATTACGAAACCCCTTATGTGGGAGAAGTGCCCTCGCTTACAACGACTCTCCTGGAGCCAAAGGAAGATTACCCGCTTCTGAGAGTCTCCACTTTTGATTTCAACAGGCGGTATGCCGTTCAAATCACTGACCAAGGTCTGGATGGCTTCGGAATTCATCCGGGAGACTATCTCATCTTTCGGGAACAACGCTGGCCGACTTCCGAGGCGCAGATCTGCCTGGTGACTTTCGGCGACGAGGTAACGATCCGGATTCTTGAATACATCTACAACTCGGAAGTTACGCTTCGGGTCACCGGCGACCAGATCCCTCCGCTTGAACTGGCACCGACCGATTTTGCCGTAATCGGCGTTCTAACGGGTGTTGTAAAGCAGGAGCTGGCCCAACTGGTGTATCACGAAGGATTTAAGCAATATGACTGGTGAGGGGATGTATGGATGCGAGGACATATTCGAAAACGTGGATCGAAATGGTGCGTGGTTCTCTTTTTGGGATACGATGAGAAAGGCAAAAAGAAATACAAATGGCACAGCGGCTTCAATACGAAAAAAGAAGCGGAAAAATTTCTGGCCGCCAAAGTCCAGGAGGTTCATGCAGGTCTTTACACCGAACCATCCAAGGACACCTTCGCTGCGTTCCTGGACAAGTGGCTCGATGATAAAAAAAGCCGTGTGCGTTTACGGACATACGAAATCTACGAACGCACCATCCGGCTTCATGTAAAGCCCCACCTTGGGCATATTGAGTTAGGCAAACTCAAGCCACAGCACTTACGGGAATTCTATGCGAAATTGCAATCTGGAGACAAGCCATTATCCAACCGGTATGTGTCGCAAATTCATACCATGATCCACGACGCACTGGAAACAGCCGTCAGTTGGGAATATCTTCCCCGCAATGTTGCGGATATGGTAAAAGCTCCAAAGCCGGAGCAGAAAAAATTCTCTGTTTGGACCTTGGAGGAAGTTCAACGATTTCTGGAGGTTGCCCGTCACGATCGGTTTTACATTGCGTATCTATTGGCCATCACCACAGGGATGCGGCAAGGTGAGATTCTCGCGTTGCGGTGGAGTGATATCGATCTGCCAAACGGGCGTTTATTCGTACAACGAACCACCACCCAAGTAAGAGGCACCATCGAATTTGGGGATCCCAAATCCGACAGCGGGAAGCGAATGATCGCCTTGCCTCATGAAGTTATAGGGGATTTGTTGAAACACAAAAAGGATCAGGACAGAGAAAAGGAACTGATGGGAGATGCCTACAGGGATCAAGACTTAGTGGTCGCCCGCAAAAATGGTGATGTGGTCGCACAGTCTCTTTTACGCGAACACTTCACCAAGCTGATCCAAAAAGCAGACTTGCCTTACATTCGTTTTCATGATCTTCGTCATACCCACGCCAGTTTATTGCTTCAGCAAGGAGTCCATCCCAAAATTGTATCCGAACGTCTTGGACATTCCAAGATCAGTATCACCCTCGACACTTATTCTCACGTTTTACCTGGACTGCAGGAGCAGGTAGCAAAAGATTTCGGAAACGCACTTTTCGGCAATCGAAACGCTTTACCGAAATAAAGATTTGCATTTGATTTGCAAACCACAAAAATTCAAGGTACAGATTTGCACACCAAAAAGCGGAGAACCCCTTGCTGCACAAGGGATTCTCTGCCTTGTCGGCGAACCGCAGTCCGCCGTCCTTATTACATCATGTCCATACCGCCGCCCGGCATTGCGGGTGCTTTTTCTTTTTCCGGTTTTTCCGCCACGACTGCTTCGGTGGTGAGGAACATAGCGGCAACAGATGCTGCGTTTTGCAGAGCGGAACGGGTAACTTTTGCCGGATCCACGATACCTGCAGCAATCATGTCGACCCATTCGCCGGTAGCCGCATTGAAACCGATGCCGAGTTTCTCGGTCTTCAGGCGCTCCACGATGACGGCCCCTTCATAACCCGCATTTTCGGCGATTTGGCGAACCGGCGCTTCCAGCGCTTTGCGAACGATCTTGACACCCGTCAGCTCGTCGCCTTCCGCCTGCACGTTGTCGAGAGCCGAGATTACATTCACCAGTGCGGTACCACCGCCGGAAACAATCCCTTCTTCGACTGCAGCACGGGTTGCGTTCAGAGCGTCTTCGATGCGCAGTTTCTTCTCTTTCAGCTCGGTTTCGGTAGCCGCACCGACTTTGATGACCGCTACGCCGCCTGCCAATTTCGCCAGGCGCTCTTGCAGTTTTTCTTTATCGAATTCGGAAGTGGTTTCTTCCAACTGCACTTTGATCTGATTGATGCGTGCGTCGATATCCGCCTTGTTGCCCGCACCGTCAACGATGATCGTGTTCTCCTTAGACACGCGAACCTGACGGGCGCGGCCCAGTTGGTCGATCGTGGTGTTCTTCAGTTCGAGTCCGAGCTCTTCCGAGATCACTTGTCCGCCGGTGAGGATCGCAATGTCTTGCAGCATCGCTTTCCGCCGGTCACCGAATCCAGGAGCTTTCACGGCCACTGCGGTGAAGGTGCCGCGCAGCTTATTGACCACCAACGTTGCCAGCGCCTCGCCTTCCACGTCTTCCGCAATCAGCAACAGCGGACGACCGGACTGAACGACACGCTCCAGAACCGGCAGGATCTCTTGAATGTTGCTGACTTTCTTGTCGGTGATCAGGATAAACGGCTCGTCGAGCACTGCTTCCATCTTGTCAGCGTCGGTTACCATGTACGGAGAAATGTAACCGCGGTCGAACTGCATCCCTTCCACCACTTCGAGTTCGGTGGTGAAACCTTTCGACTCTTCGACGGTGATGACGCCATCTTTTCCAACTTTTTCCATCGCGTCAGCAATCAGCACGCCGATCTCTTCGTCGCCGGCGGAAATGGCAGCCACTTGTGCGATGTTTTCGCGGCCCTCGACTTGCTTGGAGATTTTCTTGATTTCTTCTACAGCTGCCCGAACCGCTTTTTCGATTCCTTTGCGGAGAATCATCGGGTTAGCGCCGGCCGTTACGTTTTTCAGGCCTTCGCGGATCAGCGCTTGCGCCAGAACGGTAGCCGTGGTCGTACCGTCACCCGCTACGTCGTTCGTTTTGGTGGCAACTTCTTTCACCAGCTGCGCACCCATATTTTCAAACGCATCTTCCAGTTCGATCTCTTTTGCAATGGTTACGCCGTCATTGGTGATGAGCGGGGAACCGAATTTCTTTTCCAAAACCACGTTGCGGCCTTTCGGACCGAGCGTAACTTTTACCGCATCTGCCAGAGCATCAACGCCGCGCAGCATCGCACGACGAGCGTCTTCACGAAACTTAATCTCTTTAGCCACGACAAACTCCTCCTTATATGTAGTCTTTCTATCTTAATCAGCCAGAGTCGATTACTTCTCGATCACAGCCAGAATGTCGTTTTCGCGCAGGATCAGATATTCGACATTGTCATACTTAACTTCGGTGCCTGCATACTTTGAGAAAATGACGCGGTCGCCGACTTTTACGTCCAGCTCAATCCGCTTGCCGTCTTCGTAACGGCCAGGACCTACTGCGATCACTTCGCCTTCTTGCGGTTTTTCTTTTGCGGTATCGGGAAGAACGATTCCGCTAGCAGTTTTCTCTTCGCGTTCAACAGCTTTGATCACCACACGGTCACCGAGCGGCTTAATCATGTACTATCCCTCCTACATTGATATTGGATTTTCCGCCGCCTGTTAGCACTCACCTCTAACGAGTGCTAACACACTTCTTATGATAGTGGTTTCCATTTGTCTTTGCAAGACCTAAAAAGAAAAATTTTAAGCTTTTTGCGTGCGATTTTTTTGTTGCCGGACGCTCTCCGCCGGATTGTTGCTTCAATCATTTGCTGCGGCGGGATTGCTGGTTTTTCTATGGCCGGCGGCGGGCCACTTTTTTATTTTATCCGTCCGGGGTGGAACCATACCACGATTCGATTTTCGCCCACATTTCGGGAGGATTCAGTTCGTAGACGCCGTTTTCGCGATACATATAGTGGTTGGCGATCAATTCCCGCCGAATCGTTGCGCAGTCCTCGTGGAACTGCTTGATATACTCGTTTATTTCCTGCTCGGTGTATTTTCGGTTGCGCTGCAGCCCCCGCAGCAGATGTTCGAACACAATCAGCTTTTTCTTGCGCTGCGCTGGAATCTGCTTGAGCTTTCCATCCGGCGTGAAGAAACTCTGAATCACAAGCGCCCGTTCTTTCTCCTGCTGCTCCCGCAGGCCTCCCGTTGCTTTCCGGCCCTCCTGCAGCACCATGTCGACAATCGCCTGCGCATGGCGCCGGAGAGTGCTCTCCTCCAGGTAAAAATAGATCGTATTTTTCTCCCGCCGCTCTTTCACCAAACCGGCCTCCCGCAGTTTCGTCATGTGATGGGTGATCGTCGGCGGGGTCACGCCCAATTTTCCTGCCAACGCCTGGCCATGCAACGGCCCGTTTGCCAACAGCACCAAAATCCGAATTCGCATCGGGTCCGCCACCGCTTTATGAAAATGGACAAGGCGGTCAAGTTGCATCGAATTCCCTCCTTGCGTTTTTCACCCGTGGTCCGAAACATTGAAAAATCAAGTATACGATGGAAAACAGCAAAATCACAGCACCGCCCACCGTTCCGAGCAGGCGCGGACCAAACGGGACTGTCAGCCAGCCGGCGGCCATCATCGACAGAGCGAGCACGCACGAGCCGGCTGTATGCAAAATCGAAAACACCCTCCCCTGTACCTCATGCGCGGTTACCATGGCGATCAGGCTGAAGATGGCAGCATTTCCCGCCGCTCCAGCCAACCCGGCCCCCGCCAACGCCAGGTTCCCCAAGCAAGGAGACACACTGTTGGCAAACAGAATATGAGATACCGCATCCAGCAAAAAGGATACACCCGCTGCCGTCTGCATCTTCCCAGTCTGATCGTGCAGCCATTTGCCTGCAATAAGACTTCCCGCAATCGTGCCCGACCCCAGTGAAGCGTATAACATCCCCATGCCCGAGCTGCCCGTGTCGTACACCTGGTAGGCCATCACCGATATCAAAACGTTAATCGCCCCGCCGCCGATCGACCAGCCGATATCCAGCAAAAACAACAGGGCGACCGGCCTGTTTTCGCCAATCGCTCGCACGCCCGTGCGAAATTCCCGCCAAAACGAACCGACATCCGGCGGCGTCACGGACTCTTTTTTCTCCTGCAAAGCGCCCGGCCGCAGCAACCAGGCGGACATCAAAAAAGACAGCGAATTCAAGAGGAAAGCGGCAGTCGGACCAAACTTGGCAACCACGAGACCGCCCAGCCCAAAGCCAACCACCATCACCAGTCCGTTGCTGCCTGCCAGCAGACCATTCGCCCGGCTGAGCGACTGTTTTTCCACGATGCTTGTCAGGTAGGCGGAGCGGGCCGGCATGTACAGAGCGGAAAACACCACCAACAAACCGGTCAGCAGATAGGCCCACCATATACGCGGCGCATCCGTTACCAGCAAAAATCCAAGCGCCAGCACAGCACGGGCCAGGTCGCTGCTGATCATGATCGCGGTTCGTCGAATCCGGTCGCTCCACACGCCACCGAGCGGCCCGACCAGCAGATACGGCAAAACGCGCATGGCCAGGGTCAGACCGACGGCGGCCGGAGATCCGGTGAACTGAAGAATTACGCTTAACACCGCGATATTGTTGAACCAATCGCCTAACGAACTGATGGACGCGGCCAGAAACAGCCGGCGAAACAGACGGTTTTCCCGCAACAGCCCGGCTCCCCTCAGCCGACTCGCTCGCTCCATGATCCAGTACCCTCCTTCGTCCCCGGAGAAAATCAACGTTTCGATAAACATCTAATTTTATAATTATCTAATTAGATGCTATCATATTTCTGGCCGATGTCAATCGTGCATCAGCCACTGGAACAAATGGGGCCGTCCGGAAGAACTGATCCAAACCGCAACAAAAACGACGGAAGCAAGCCTTCCGCCGTTTTACTCCGTCGTGTTGTTCTGCCGCTCATTATTTCTCCAAGCGTTCGATGACCTGCTCCAGTTCCAGCTCCGCCAGCGAATCGAGACGCAGATCGTGCTCGCCGAATGGAAGCGACCGCGTCACAAAATTGGGCACGATCACCACGTGCATGCCGGCCCGCTTGGCCGCCAGCGCACCGTTTGGCGAATCCTCAAAGGCGATCGCCTGCCACGGTTCTACGCCCAGGCACTCCAACGCCCGCAGGTACAAGGCAGGATCCGGTTTCACATGCTCCACATCATCCGATGTACGGATGCACTCAAAATAGTCGATCAGGTTCAACTTCGTCAGCCAGCGGGTCACCCATTGCCGGCTCGAACTGGACGCGAGGCCGATTTTTAACCCGAGCCGTTTGGCCGCCGCCAGGTAGTTCTCCACACCCGGCAGCGCCGTTTCGGTTTGCACCCGCTCTTCAAACATCTCCAGCCGCCGCTTGCCGAGCACCTCCCGATCGACCGGCTTGCCGGTGCAGGATTCCAGATACGCATACGCATCGAAAAAATTGGCATGCGTACCGACACACTGCCCCCACACGTCGAGCGGAAGTTCCGCCCCGTACTCCCCGTAAATTTCTTGCAACACCCGGTATTCATGTGTCTCCGTATCGAAAATCAACCCGTCAAAATCGAACACAACCGCTTTGATCAAGTGGTTCGCCTCCTCCAATCTCCTGCGGGCAGAATCACAAACAGCAGGACACTTGGCGTCACTTTCTCCCGTTCCCCCCATCTGCAACAAAAACCGATCTCAGAAGACCGGTTTGCATCGTATTCGCACAGTCAGTAGGGCCGCTTGCCTGCACGGCCGGCTGATCGGCTGCAGTCAGTCGGCCAATCCGCTCGCCTGCAGCCGCTTCAATCGTTTCTTGTAGGCGATGCGGGACAGCGTGACACCGATTTCATACAGCAAAATCAACGGCAGTGTGGTGATGATGTCGCTCACCGGTTCCGGCGGCGACAGCACGACGCCCGCCACCGTCAAGACAAAGTAAGCGTATTTCCGGTTTTTCGCCAGGAACTCGGGCGTCAAAATCCCCAGCCTTGTCAGAAACAGCACGAGAATTGGCAGCTCAAAAATAAAGCCGAACGGGACGACGATATTCGCCATGAACGATAAATAATTGGCCGCATTCTGCATCACGGTAAAGTGTTGCGACCCCAGTGTAACAAAAAAACCGTAGACGGTCGGAAAGATGAAAAAATAGCCAAATGCCAGGCCAGCAAAGAAAACAAAGGTGATCACCGGAATAAAGCCGGCCGTCACCTTTCGTTCCGTCTCAGTCAGACCGGGTGCCACAAACTTCCACGCCTGGTACAGCAGGACCGGAATCGTCATGCCGATCGCCGCCACCCCCGCCACAATCATATACACGCGCAGCACTTCCGCCGGACCCAGCACCACCATGGTCGCCCCCGGCGGGGCCGCGTGCTGCAAGAATCGCAGAATGTCCCCGACGAACGCAAATGAAACGGCTAGAAACAGAACGAACGCAAGCAGCGTGATGACCAACCGCTTGCGCAGTTCCGCCAGATGCTCGACCAGATGTTGTTCTTTATCCATCGCGCTCCTCCTGCTCCAGGGCAAACGTGCGTAAAATCAGTTGAACGAATGAAACGATATCATTTCTATCATACACTTCGACAGAAGCAGGGGCAAGCGGCGCCTCGCCGCCAGCGGCCGCCACCGCCTTCACATTTTCCAGCCGTTCGTTGCAAAAAATCGCACCATCCCGATCCGCCATCACGATTTTCGGAAGGTTGCCTTGCTTGTACCCTTCGACAATTACCAGGTCGACGGCATCCAACCGGCTCAACATGCCTTCCAATGACGGGGAGCCCGTGGACCAGGCCTGAACCGCCCATTTTCCGGAGCTTGCGATCGCCACCATGTCCGCCCCCGCCTGCCGGTGTTTGAACGTGTCCGTTCCCTCATAATCGAGCTGAAAATCGTGCGCATCATGCTTTAACGTTCCGACGCGGTATCCCCGCCGTTTCAGTTCGGCCACCAGTTTGCACACCAGAGTGGTTTTGCCGGTGTTTTTATAGCCGACCACCGCAAACGCGGGAACGGGCGGTTTGCTCCCGCTCATCCGGTACCCCTCCCGCCAGCCAGAGCCCGTTTGCTGCCGCTCACGCATCATCGCCTCCGGCTTGTCCGTTGCCAGGTAGCGGCTTGTCAAGCAGGTACGCTTCAACCAGGTCCCCGCGTTTGACCTCCGTCCTGGCGGGGATCCGGATGAACCCCTGAATGCCAGCCAACGTCGACATCACGCCTGCACTTTGCCCGAAAGGGAGCGGATAGGCGGCTGCCTGGCCGGCTTCGATCACGATTTTGGCCCGCAGGAAACGATCCATGCCGATCGCTTTTACCTGCAGCTCATCCGCCAACACCACTTGTACCGGCGGCGTTAGCGGCTGCGAACAGCCTGCCAGGGCGCGGATGCCCGGCTGCAAAAACAGCACCGCGTTGACGAACGCGGCCGCCGGGTTGCCGGACAAGCCGAAGATCGGTGTTTCCTGTACCGTCGCAAACGTAAACGGAGTGCCGGGCCGCATGTTCACTTTCCAAAAATGAATCTGGCCGCCCGCCAGATGGTACGCTGTCCGCATCACATCAAAATCGCCGACCGACACGCCGCCGGTCGTCACCAACGCATCGACGACCGGGAGCGCCGTACGGATCGCCTGCTCCACATGCTCGACTTCGTCGTCGACCTGTTCCAACAGGTAAGGGATGCCTCCCCATTGGCTGATCAGGCCGGCCAGCATATACGAGTTGCTGTTGTAAATTTTGCCGTACGGCAGCGGCTGATCCAGGCTGACCAGTTCGCTGCCGCTTGACAGCACGCCGATGATCGGTTTGCGGCAGACCGGTACGGCGGCCAACCCGACCGTCGCCAACAGGGCCATCTCCGCCGGGCCGATGACAGTCCCTTTTTGCAGGATCTTGCTGCCGGCCTGCATGTCTTCTCCGGTCAGCGAAATCGACTCGCCGCCCTGCGCCGGCAGATACACATCCACCACCGCCGCATCCGGTTTGTCCGCTCCGTCAGTGATTTCAAACCGGGCGACCGCATCCGCCCCTTTCGGAATCGGAGCGCCTGTCATGATGCGGATCGCTTCCCCCTCCTGCAGCTCCGCATCGGATGATTCACCCGCGCCGATCCGCCCCCGCACGCGCAGCTTGACAGGCCGTTCGGGCGTGGCGGACTGCACGTCGGCCGACCGGATGGCGAATCCGTCCATCATCGCGCGGTCAAACGGCGGAACCGGAATCGCAGCGTACATATCCTCCGCCAGCGTATAGCCGAACGAATCTTTGATGTTCATCTCGATCGAAGCGACCGGTTTTAGATGAGCAAGCACTTCGCGAACCGCTTCCTCCACCGACAGGCCGACCCGCATCATTTGAGCAGACCCCCGTGCCCCAGTTCGGCAATCTCTTTGCCCGTCACCTTGTCGCCGGCCAGTATGCGCGGCAGGAACAGGTCAAACGCCGTCACCTCTTCATAGATCACAGCGCCCGGCAAGCCGAACACAGGCACCTCGCCGATATAGGCGAGCATCGTCATCGAACCGGGCAAAATCGGCATGCCATAAGCGACCACTTCGGTTGCCAGCTCATGAATCGCGCCCGGAGTCCGGTCGTCCGGATCGACCGACATGCCGCCGGTGCAAATGACAAGCTCCGCCCCTTGCGCCAAAAACTCCCGGATGCCCGCCTGGATGTCCGCTTTTTGGTCACCGACGATTTTTTGTCCGAGCACGACAGCGCCAAACGGCGCAAGCTTCTCCCGGATGCGGGGGCCAAACCTATCAGCAATCCGGCCTGTGACGATCTCGCTGCCGGTCGTCACGATCCCCACCTTAAGTGAACGGAACGGCAATACGGTGATCACCGGGGCGGACATTTTGGCGATCGTTTCCGCCTGCACGATTTTTTGTTCGGCGATCACCAGCGGAATCGCCCGCATCGCCGCCACTTCCTCGCCCGGTTGCACGACGCGGTTCGTTTTTTTCGTGACGACGGCCAACTCGCCGATCGAGTTGATCATCAACAGCGCTTCAATGTCCACTTTCAACAAACCGTGAATCCCCGACGCCAGGGACACCTTGCCTTCCGACGGTTCCGATACTGTCAAATGATCTCCCATGACCGCCCGGGACAGCCGGATCGCCGCATCATCCTCATGCAGTTCTCCCGGCTGCAAGTCCAACACGTAAATGTGTTCCTTGCCGATGTCCAGCAAGAGCGGGATATCCTCTTCCCGAATCACATGCCCCTTTTTAAAAATCCGGCCCTTGAACTCCCCCGGTACGATCCGCGTCAGGTCGTGGGCCAGCCGCATGCCGACAGCATCGCGGACATGCACCTCGCGCATTGGCTCTCCCTCCTTTACACAAGCGGAAGTTCGTCGATCCGAAATTCCATCATCAGTTCCTCATCTCTGCGGTAAAACCGGACGCCCAAACGATCTTGCAAAAACAGCAGCACCCCATCGGGCACCCCTTCCGCATCCAGTATCATCTGATGCGGCAGCAGCGATTCACCGACCGGATCCGATTCAATGTTGAGAAAATACTGGACTGGCGGATCCGCCGATTGATCCTCTGCCACCACAAACACATACAGATCGGGGGATTTGCGGATCGCCTGCTTTCCCTGTTCCATAAAGGTGCGAAACAATGCCGGATTGTAATCGTCCAGCACCAGCACGACCGGCGCTTCCGGCGACGTGGCAGCGGCAAAATCGTTCAGAAACGCTTCCCGTCCGCCGACATCCTGCGGATCGCGCAACCCCAGGCTGCAGCGAAAATCCCACTCGAACCGGCCCATCGCCTGCAGCGACCCGCCATACCCCAATCCGATCACATAGCGCTCTGTCTGCATCCATCCAACTCCTGTACCCGTTTTTTCTCCCAATCGGCTGCGATACTTCGCTTCACTTCGGCGCTTCAGTATTCCTGCACCATCGGGTGAAGCGTGATATCATCCACCAGCACACCCGGCGGCTGGCTGGCAGCGTACAGAACGGCACGGGCGATATCCTCCGCTTTCAGCCAGTCCCGCTTGTGCTCCGCTCCTTGCTCGCTGTTGGCAAAATAGGTATCGGTCATACCCGGCAGAATGTTGGTCACTTTGATCCCTTGCCGCTGCACCTCTTTTCGCAGCGCATCGGCGAACGCCTGCACCGCAAACTTGGTGGCGCAGTAGCCCGCTCCACCGGCGATCGTTCGCCGTCCCACATCCGATGAGATATTGATGATGTGGCCGCTCCCCTGCTCCAGCATCTTCGGCAGCACGCCGCGCGTGCAAAGGAACAGCCCGGTCACGTTCACGTCAAACATCGTCTGCCATTCCGACAGGGTGGTATCCACTACCGGTTTGAAGTAGCCGACCCCGGCATTGTTGACCAAAATGTCCACTCGCCCAAAGCGGGACAATGTGACATCGAGCATCACTTCGACTTCTTCTTCCTTCGAGATATCGGTCGTGATCGTCAAAACGTCTTCCGCGCCGGCGTCCAACACGCGTCCACGCACCCGTTCCAGATCTTCCGGGGTGCGCGCGACCAGCACGATTTTCGCTTTCCGTTTTGCAAACTCCAGCGCCACCGCTTCGCCGATTCCCCGGCTTGCCCCGGTAATCATCACTACCTTGTCTTCCATCAAAGGCCACTCCTTCAATCAGGATCATCTGCAGTTTACGACAGCGTTTTCCGTCACCAGCAAATCCAGCTGCACATCATGCTCCTCAGCCGGCACTTCCTCCACCAGTTGGAGTTCATAGGCCAGTCCGATTTTTAAAGCATCGGAACGGAGCAGCAGCAAAAACCGGTCATAGTACCCGCCGCCGTAACCCAACCGGCCGCCCCGCCGGTCAAACGCAACGCCCGGCACGAGCACCGCATCGATCGTATCGACAGGCACCGGCACCCGCCCGCCGGCCTTCGGTTCCCGAATCCCGTACGCTCCGGGTTCGAGTTCTGTAAACGAGCGGATCTCGACCGGAACCAGTTTGCGTTCCGCCGGGACCGTCACAGGCACCGCCATCCGCTTGCCCGCTTGCCACCCCCATTGCAAGATGCGAGCCGTTTCCACTTCCCCGCGAAAATCCAAATAAAGGAGGAACGTGCCAGCCGCTTGCACCTGCGGGATCGACACCAGGTTGCGGAAAATCGCTTCGTTTTTTTTCGCCCTTTCCGCTCCGTCCAGCCCGTTCCGGCGCGCGAGGATGCGGCGGCGAAGTTCGTTTTTGTCCATTGCATCACCCCGAGGCATCGGGATTCTTCTACCATTTTAAACTACCACAGTCAAACCTGGATGACAAAACTGTTGTGTTGTCTTGGCCGTGATCCGTAAGGTACACTTAAACATGCATTGTCTGCACGGAAGGGAGCCTATTCACATGATCGTTCTGTCCGCCAGCCAAATCACAAAATCGTTCGGTGCCGACGTGATCCTTAACGGTGCCACGCTGGCCGTCCACGCAGGCGAGCGGGTCGGTCTAGTGGGAGCGAACGGGGCCGGCAAATCGACGCTGTTAAAAATCATAACCGGCGAACTGACGGCCGACAGCGGAGAAGTGCACATCGGCAAAAACGCAACAGTCGGGTACCTCTCCCAGCAGACAGGGATCCGCTCGGACAAAACGGTATACCGGGAGATGCGCGACGTGTATGCCGATTTGTTTGCGTTGGAACAGCGCATCCGCAATCTGGAACAAAAAATGAGCGACCCGCAGGTTTACGGGAACGAATCCCTTTACCAGCCGCTCGCCAGCGAATACACGGCGCTGACACAGGAATTTTCCGACCGGCAGGGGTATGCGGTTGAGGCGAAAGTCCGCTCGATCCTGACCGGCCTGGATTTTCCGGAAGCGATGTGGGAACAACCGGTGCAATCCCTGTCAGGCGGCCAGAAAACGCGGCTGGCGCTCGGCAAGCTGCTGCTGCAGCAGCCGACTCTGCTGATCCTCGACGAGCCGACCAACTATCTCGACCTGCCTACCGTCACTTGGCTCGAAAATTACTTGAAGAACTATCCCGGGGCTCTGTTGCTCGTCTCGCACGACCGCTATTTTCTCGACAGCCTGGTCCAGGTGGTCTACGAACTGGACCGCGGTAGCATCCGCAGGTACACGGGCAACTACTCGGCGTTTCTCGAGCAAAAAGAGGCGGAGCTCGCCCTGCAGGTCAAACGCTACGAACAACAGCAGGCGGAAATCGCCCGCATGGAAGATTTTATCCGGCGCAACATCGCCCGCGCCACCACATCGAAACGGGCGCAAAGCAGGCGCAAGCTGCTGGAAAAAATGGAGCGGTTGGACAAGCCGGTCACATCGCAGGAACAGGCCCATTTTTCCTTCACGGTTGAGCGGCAAAGCGGCCATGATGTGCTGACGGTGGAAGGTCTGTCGCTCTCTTACGGCGACAAGCGGCTGTTCCGCAATCTGAACCTGCACATCACCCGCGGCGAACGGGTCGCGCTGATCGGCCCCAACGGCATCGGAAAATCGTCTTTGATCAAGGCGATCGCCGGTGTTCTGAAGCCGGAGGCGGGCAGCATCCGGCTTGGAGCCAACGTGAAACTCGGCTATTATACGCAGGAACAAGAGGATCTGTCGCCGCACAAAACGGTTTTGGACGAGGTATGGGACGCGTTTCCCAAGCTCGACCACACCCGGATTCGGACGGTGCTCGGCCATTTTCTGTTCTCCGGCGATGAAGTGCTAAAGCCCGTCGCTTCCCTCTCGGGCGGCGAACGAAGCCGCGTCGCTTTGGCCAAGTTGATGCTGCTGCAAGCGAATTTTATGCTGCTCGATGAGCCGACCAACCACCTCGACCTGCTGTCGAAAGAGATGCTGGAAGTCGCCCTCGACGACTATCCGGGCACGCTTCTGTTCATTTCGCATGATCGCTATTTTTTGAACCGGATCGCGACACGGATCATCGAGTTGACGGAGAAGGGGCTCGCTTCCTTCCTCGGCAACTACGACGACTACCTGGAGAAAAAATCAGAGCTGGCCGCCATGCGGCAATCCGGACTACTGCCGGAACCTGACCCGACTCACCACCCGACAACCGGCCAGGCCGCATCCGTTCCGCCGCCTGGCGAGCGGTCGCCCGCTTCCCCACACGGCAGCTTGTCAAAAGAAGAGCGGGAACGGCAGCGGCAAGCGGAACGCCAGCGGCAGCGGGAAGAAAGGAAACGGCTGCAGCGGATCGAACAGGTAGAGCGGCAAATCGAACAGACGGAAGCGGAGATCGCTTCACTGGAAGCCGATCTGTGCCGACCAGAAGTTTTTAACGACCCGAATCGCGCCCAGGCCACCAGTCAGGCGTATCAGGCTGCGAAAGAGAGATTGGAACAATTGTATGGGGAGTGGGAAATGCTTCAACAAGGCTGAGCATGCAAACCGTATAGGCGACTGGCAGCAAAATCAGGGCGGCGACCACCACGCCCGAATCGTTGACGGCAAATCCAACAAGCGCGCCTGCCACGCCGCCGTTCACAAACGGTTGCAGCCCGGCCCTTTTTTCAAAAAATCGGGAAACCCAAGGCGCGGAACGAAAAACGGCAATCGCCGCCAGAATCATCAAGGCAACCAGCAGCGGCGCACCCGCATAATCGCGAATCAGATACAGATTCATCAGCAGCTTCCGGCCGATCAGCGCACCGATCTGTTGATAGTCCCCTTGCCGGACCAAATCGGCAGCCAACGACACGTGCGTCGGCCGCACCGCATTTTCGTGCAGGCCGATCAGCAGGACGATCGAACCGGCCAGCAGCGCGAGACCGACCGGCCAACCGATCCGCTTCGGAAATCCCCACAGGAGCGACACGGCCACCGCCGTCGCTGCCGCCGCCGTGATGGTGCCTCCTGCATTCGCCCCCAGTTCAGGCGAGGCCAAAAACCAAATCATCCCTGCCCCCAACACCGGAAACGCCCACGCCATCCTCGTCCGCCAGCCTGGCCGCATACACAACAGATAGCCGCAGGCGAGCAGCAGCCAGGCCACCATGCACGCCATGTACTCATTTCCCACTCCGTAGTAGCGGGCTCCCACAACAGGGTCATAAGACAAAATCGCCCCTTGCGCCAGCCGCCCTCCGGCTGCCGCATCCGCCACCACCAGTCCGACTATTGAGCAGGCCAAAACAAACAACCGCTGCAGCAGGTTGCGGATCCGCATCAATCCCCACGTCATCGCCAGCAAAAGCGCCGGCATCACGACCGACCATGTCCAATCCGCCGTGCTCCCTACCGGCCATCTCCATTCTGCCGGCCCCCCTTGCGGCCGCATGGCTGTCTCCAGCAGCGGCAGCAGCAAAAACGCTACCGGTGCAGCCAGCACGGCGGTGCCTCCCCACATCAGCACAGCCGCAAATTTTTGACGGTTCAGCGAGCGCCTGATTCCTCTCCACATTGGCATAGCTGCAATGCGCCTGCCATGTTCCTGATGCCACATACGCTTGTCATGTTCCTGACGCCACCGGCCCCGGCCATGCTTCCACAAGACCGCAACCATCACCAAGAAGCAGATTCCGCCACCAGCGCCAAACAGCGTAAGAACCGGCACCCGTTTGGCATATGTCCGGTGGGCCTGCTGGGCAATCGCGTGCAGTGTGTTCCAAACATCTTCGCCTGTTTGAATCCCATTGACCGTTTGTCCCGTCCATCCCGACGGCCTTTCAACTCCCAGAAAATCCTGAATCGTCGCCGCCACATCCAAATTTGTCACGATCCCCAACCGGCGAGTGGACGGGGATGTCAAAAGACTGCCGGGCGTGATCCCGCCGCCCGCCATCAGCAGCGGCACCAATTGCCTGTTCCAACGGCCGCCCTGATTGTCGGCACCGACACCGGAAGACGCCACGATCAGCAGCGTGGATCGACCAGCCCGCCGCAACAGTTCCCCCGCCAGCCGGTCCAGTTCGACGAGCGCCGCTTGCCGGCGTTGTATGTATTCATCGTTCGGCAGCTGCCCTTTTTCCGCTTCAACCGCTTGCAATTGATCCCATTCGATCACAGTCATGCTTCCGCCACCCGCCGTGTGACCGTCGGGCGGCAACAGTTTTCGCAGCCCCTCGCCGCCTGCATTCACATTCATCAAGCCAATGCCGCCCCGTTTCGTCCAGTCGCGAAAATGAGGCAGGGCCACATTGGCAACATCCGCTTCCCGCAGCCGGTCCGCCACCAGCAAGATCACCCGCCGCCTGTCGTCCGCCGCGGCACCGGCCTGTTTGGCCTTATCGCTGACCTTCACAGCCGCCGATACGTTCGATGCCGCGACCGAACCGCCTGCACCTGCCACCGAGGGACCGCCTTCCCCTGACAACCACCACGTTCCAATCGCGGCGAACCATAAACAGACCGCCAAAAGCTTCGCCCATACACGGAACACGCAACCACCTCAACGTTTTTCCATTAGGGTGTCCAGAATATGGGAAGCTAAACATATGTGTTTACCGAAGTTGCCAAAGCGGAAGTTGCAAGCCAGCATTTTTCCGACCGTCACGTTGCCGGTAAGGAGCCCAGCCAGGAATATCTTGTCATAGACCCCCATCCTGCCCCACTCGCTTGCTGCAAACATGGGAGGCCGCAAAGCCCCGCCAAGTTTTTGTCAAACGACTTCCCGACACAATAAGCCGCGGCGAAAATTATCAATCAATTCTGTATCTTGTTGCGGCTTTATTTCACTGTGTTTTTGCAAGCGGCAATCGGACGCGGAAAGTGGTCCCCTGTCCTTCCTCCGATTCGACCAGAATCGTCCCACCGTGGTTTTGAATGATCCGGTAGGACACGGTCAGGCCAAGGCCCGTTCCTTCCTCCTTGGTGGTAAAAAACGGCTCAAAGATGCGAGCCAACACCTCTTTCCGTATGCCTGGCCCATTATCGGTAAAATGAACCTCGCACTCGTCCTGCATCACCCGGATGCCGATCGACAGCTTGCCATTGAAACCGATCGCTTCGAACGCGTTGCGGATCAGGTTGATAAACACCTGCTTGATTTGTTCGACATCCACTTCGCAGACAACTGGAACATCGGACAATCGAATGTTCAGCTCAATGTTGCGCAATAGCGCGTCGCTGCTCATCAGGGTCCGGATGTCCTCCAGTACTGAGTTGATATCGATCAGCCGCAGGTTGGGGTCGGTCGGTTTCGACAACAGCAGAAATTCGCGAATGATATCATTCACCCGGTTCAGTTCCGACAGAATGATCCGGAAATATTCCTTCTCCGGGGCGTCTTCCTGATATTTGCGGTCGAGCAACTGAATAAACCCCTTGACCGAGGTTAACGGGTTGCGGATTTCGTGCGCCGTACCGGCAGCCAACTCGCCGATCACCGCCAGCTTTTCCGACTGGCGGACCTGCTCTTCCAGCAGCTCCTGCATGGTGATGTCCCTGAATGTCAACATTACGCCCATCACGTTGTCTGTCCGGTTGCGCAAGACCCGCGTCGTCACCAGTATATACCGGGTTCGTCTTTGTTTGTCCTGCAGTTGCGCCTTAATATCCTTGTACTCCCGTCCGATCCGCAGCGTCTCCAGCACTTTATCGAGCACAGCCGGTTCAAACGGAAACACTTGCTGCAGCTTGCGATTCTTCACTTCCTCTCTGTTCAGGCCCGTAATATCTTCCGCTGCCCGGTTGAAACCGGTGATCACCCCTTCCCTATTCAGCGTGATCACTCCGTCCGAAATATGATCCAAGATCAGAGAGGCATGCTCTTCCACAGCACGCAAGCGGCCCATCTCCGAATGAGCGATCAATGCAGCGACGATTCCGATCTGCCGGTTGGCATCGTCAAACAGCGGCGTTGTCGAAGTTACGACCGGGATTTCCGTTCCGTCCTTCGCAGGGCAATAGTACTCAAATCCGAAAAAAGGCTGTCCCGATTGCAACGTTTTCCAAAATATCTCTTGATCGCCGTCGAGCACATGGTTGATTTTCTGAAACAACTGGATCTCCTGCAAGTTGTAACCTGTGATCGCTTCCGCCATCTTGTTGACGTATGTAACGTTTCCGGCGCAATCATACACGATGATCCCAACCGGGATCGAATCCAGAATCCGTTCGTGTAACGGGTCCCAATTGTTCGCTTTCAAAACTGCCGCCCCCCACCAGCCATCGCCCATTACGTTTTGAATTCTACTGAATGAAATCGAATTCCTGCTATTGAGAGCGATTTCTTTCCAAAAGAGGCAAAATTTTTATCTCCATTATCCACAAGGTTATCCACAGAAATATCACCGACAGCTCCTGAAAAAAGGGGAAACCATCTCTTTTATCCACAAATTCCACAGGCAATTCACATAATATCTGGTGATAAATGAACAGGTTCTTCCCCCTTATCCTGTGCACATCCTGCAAGTTATCCACGAAACATTGTGAACAACTTGTGAAAACTGTGGACAAGTTTGTGGACAGCCCCTTCAGGCGCACATCCAGAAGAGGCTGCTTTACTTCGCCAAATCCACAAACGGACCTGCTTCCCACTGCGTGAGCGGGAGGCTGGCATAGGCGTTCAGGTCAAGGTTGTGGAACCACCCTTTTTCGTAAAACGGATGGGCGGCGGCCGCGATCATCGCCGCGTTGTCGGTGCAGAGCGACAGCGGCGGGAACAGCACGGAAAATCCCTCCTGCCCGGCCCGTTCCTGCAGCTTGTCACGGAGCCCGCGGTTGGCCGCCACTCCGCCCGCCACCACCACGTTGGTGACGCCTGTCCGGCGAACGGCAAGCACCGTTTTTTCCGTCAGCACATCGACGACTGAAGCCTGAAAAGCAGCCGCCACATCTGCCGGATCCAATCTTTCGCCGCGTTGTTTCGCATTGTGCAACGCGTTCATCACCGCCGACTTCAAGCCGGAAAAACTGAAATCGAGCGACCCTTCTTCCAGCCAGGCGCGGGGAAACACGATTTTTTCCGGATCCCCCACATGCGCGAGCCGGTCGATCGCCGGTCCGCCAGGATACGGCAACCCCATCGCCCGCGCCACTTTGTCGTACGCTTCACCCGCCGCGTCATCTCTCGTCCGGCCGAGAAATTCGAACCTGCCGTGCTGCGGCATATAAATCAGCTCCGTATGGCCGCCGGATACGACAAGCGCCACCAACGGCGGCTCCATCCCGCCCCCAAGAAAATTCGCGTAGATGTGCCCTGCGATATGATGTACACCGACCAGCGGCAGCGACCGGGCGTAGGCGATCGATTTCGCCGCTGTCACGCCGACCAGCAGCGCGCCAACCAGTCCCGGTCCGTATGTGACCGCAACCGCCGACAGATCATCCAGGCCGACACCCGCTTTGTCCAGCGCCTCCTGCACAACGATCGCGACATTCTCGACATGCCGGCGGGATGCCACTTCCGGTACCACGCCGCCAAACTTTTGATGGATTTCCACCTGCGAGGAGACGATGTTCGACAAAATCTCGCGGCCGCCGCGAATCACCGCAGCCGACGTCTCGTCGCAGCTGGTTTCGATCCCGAGAATCAGGGTAGGCCGGCCCGCCGCCCTGTCCGTCTGGTATTTGCTTTTTGCCCGTTGTAGCCAACCCATCACGTCATCTTATCCTTCCATCGAATCCGTCGCGTGCTGATTCGGGTTAAGCTCCGCCCACATAATCAGCGCGTCTTCCTGATTGTCCGAATAGTAGTTTTTACGGATGCCGCAGCCGCGGAATCCGAGTTTGCGGTACAGATTTTGCGCGGTTTGGTTCGAGACGCGCACCTCCAGCGTCATCCGCCTGGCGCCGTTCCAGACAGCCAGCGCCATCATCTGCCGCAGCAGATTCTCCCCCAGCTTGCGGCCCCTGTAGGCGGGATCGATCGCGATGTTGGTGATATGCGCTTCATCGACGATAATCCACATGCCCGCATGCCCGACGACACGTCCGTCCACTTCGACCACGATGTATTTCGCAAAATGGTTGCCCGTCAGCTCTCTTTCAAACGCCGCCCGCGACCAGGGAGCCGAGAACGACTGCCGTTCGATCTCCAGAATCCGGTCAATGTCTGACAGCTGCATCCGGCGGTAGGTAATCTTGCTCAACAGGCACCATCCTTACCGCATGCATCGCTCGTCTGCATGCCCAAAAGCTTCGCTTCCGCCTCAACCAGTTGCAGGTATTGCGGTGCAAACCGCTCCGCCACAGCCGTATCGCCCGCCTCGATTCGCCTGATCCCCGCTTCCAGCAGATGAGCCGCCCGTACCAGTTTGCGCGCCCCGCTTGCCGGAAAACAGGCCTGCTGCCCGAACCGGTCGACGATGAGGTCACGGTAATGGTCCGCTCCGTCGCCCAAAAACAGCACCCTCCGCGAACTTCCAATACTCTCGCGCTCCGCCAACCGCCGCTCCAGCAGCGGGAACAGATCTTCCAGTTTGCGGATGGCGTCCGGCTCCATTTTGGCAAAAATGGCTTGCCCGTCCGCCGCAACATCCCCACCACCGTCACGCGGTACCTCCCGCCGCCCATAGACGGCACAATACGCCTGTTTCCTTCTGGCGTCAAACAGCGGGCACACCAAACAGTCGGCATCCCGGTAATGCATCGCCAACCCGTCCAGACTGGAGACTCCGACGATCGGGATCTTCAAGGCCCAAGCCAGCATTTTGCCGGTGGTGACGCCGATCCGCACCCCCGTATAAGAGCCCGGCCCGTGCCCCACCACAATGCCTTTCAAGTCCTCCGGCGTCAAATCGGCGCTGACCAAGAGCGATTCGATCAGCGGCATTAGCCGGTTGGAATGATTTTTCTTGACGACGACAGACGCTTCCGCCAGCAACCGGTCCCGTTCGCCGATCGCCACCGTCAGCGTCTGGGTCGCTGTATCGACCGCTAAATAGGGCATGTTTCGTCCAACTCCTCAAGCATTCGGGCAAACCGCACACCGTGCCCGGCGATTTCAATCCGCCGTTCCGATTCCCCCGTCTTCCGAATGGTTACTTGCAAATAGTCGTCCGGAAGCAGAGGTTGCACAAATTCTGCCCATTCGATCACCGAGACCCCGTCCCCGTACAGATACTCCTCAATCCCGAGATCCTCCGAACCGGCCTGCTCCCCCAGCCGGTAGACATCCATATGGTAGAGCGGAAGCCGCCCCTCATATTCCCGGATCAGCATGAAGGTGGGCGAACTGACCGGCTCCTCCACCCCCAATCCTTTCGCCAGCCCCTGTGTGAAAGTCGTCTTGCCCGCTCCCAGATCGCCCGTCAAAGTCAGAACATCGCCCGCCTGCAAAAGCCGCGCCAGCCGCTCCGCAACGGCCCGGGTCTGCTCCGGCGAATGTGTCGTCCTCCGAAACACGCGCGCCCCTCCTATTCGGCAAAATGATTGTATCCCCGCGCAGCCAGCTCCCTCTCGCCGCCGGCCGATTTTTCCAGAATAACGCCCGACCCGTTCGTCACCCGACCGATCACCGCAAGCGGGATGCGGCTCATCTCGAACACCGCGGCCAGCGCCGCATAGCCCAACGGACGGAACGTCCCAACCAACTGGTAGTCCTCGCCCCCGTACAACGCCCAATCAGTGGCGCTTCGGCCGCACCTGCGGGCAAAATTGGCGACGGCCGGCGCGATCGGCAGCCGCCGTTCTTGGATCCGGATCGCGACGCCGCTGGCCGCTGCAATTTCGTTTAGCTCGCTGGCAAGTCCGTCCGACACATCATTGCAGGACGTGCACTCCCCGCTGGCGGCAAGGAGCCTGCCAGCCTCAATCTGCGGGATCGGGCGTTGGTGAAACGCCAGCAGCGCCAGCTGTTCGTCCGGCGGCAGCAACGATTGTTGCCCGCTTTCCAGCAGAGCGAGACCGGCTGCCGAACCACCGATCGTCCCCGTCACAAAAACGAGATCTCCCGGCTGCGCGCCGGAACGAAGCAGCGCTTTCCCCTGCTCCACCTCACCGTTGAGGGTGACGGAGATCACCAACGGCCCGTCCGTTTTGACGATGTCGCCGCCCACCACATGCGTGCTGTATTGCTGGCAGATCTCCGCGATTCCTTCATACAGCCGTTCCAATTTTGCAACCTCGTACGCGGAAGGAACCGCCAGCGACACCACCGCGTGCCGCGGAATCCCCCCCATGGCGGCGATATCCGACAAGGAAGCCGCGATCGACTTCCAGCCGAGCGAATGAAAATCGATCGTGTCCTCCCGAAAGTGCACGCCTTCAACGAGCATGTCGCTGGTCATCACCACATGGGACGCCGGATCATAAGCCAAAACGGCCGCATCATCGCCGATACCGACCACCACCGATCGATCGGCCGGATGCAGTTTCGCCCGCAGCCGGTCGATCAGTCCAAACTCCCCGAGTTCCCGCAGATTCATGCCCGTCATCCTTTCAGCCCAGCATGTTCATTTTTTCATTATAACCGTCCGGGAAAAGCGCGAGCAACTTCCGCGGTTCCGACTGTCCCGGAATCCCGGCTGTTCCAAGCTTCCGGCAAACCCTCTCCGGAACGTTCAGCCTGTACCGCCATTCATCGCGCCGCTTTTTTTCCGGCTGTCCAGCCTTCTTCCAGCGGTTCGATGTGGACATGAACATGGTGGATCCCACTGCGAGCCAAAGATGCCTGCAGCCGTCCCGACGCTGACCAGTGCGGCAGACGCGAGAATGGCCGTCGTATTGTTCAACTCGTCCGCGATCAGCGCCTGGGAGCCGGTAACGCAGCCGACAACCGTTTCTCCCGGGCGTACCCCAACAAAAATCGGCCTACGCGACGGTAGGCCGATTTTTTGATCACCGGACGATCAACTCGGCGTTGCCCGCACACGGGTCTCGGAGTACGCTACGAAGCGTAGCGTCACTTCGCTTGGTGATGTGGCGGGCGGTTTTAGCCAAGTTTCCTCTGCTCTTATTGATATTGCGGGTTTGCCGGCGATTGTTGGGATGCCATTTGCTGGTTCGCCTGGCCGGCGGCAGCCATCCCGCCCATGTTGCCCATGGGTGCAGCACCGTAGGTGTGCAGCATCGTGTTGGTGGTCGTTTGCTGCATCGTCGGTACCTGGTAATAGCCTTTTTGATTCATGTACTGCCACACTTCGTATGCCTGCTCCGCGCAGTTGACCGCCGACTGTTGCACCATCCGGCGCAGTTGCGGATTGGCAAACTCGAGCGCCGCCACCATTCGGGTGCAGGCGGACGCTTTGTGGCAGCCCAGCATGCCGCTCGCGACATCCCGGTCATCCATTTGATTGGCGGAAGCGTTCGGCGTAACGGTGGCCGGATTCTGCAATCCGTATTGCACGTTCGCCTGCCGCGGCGTGCGGTAAGGAACCGCCTGGCCTGCACCCTGCTGCTGCAGCGCCTGCACGATGCTGTTGTATTCCTGCGTCATGAACTGGATCTGCTTGTCCAGGATTTGCCGCAGCTGCGGATCTTGCACGTGCGGCCGGTACAGTTGGAACTGGTTGATCCCGTCGATCGCGTCGGTCAGCACTTCGTGCAGTTCCATCACTTCATGCGCACCCAGATTTGCTGCCATGTCCATCTCCTCCAGTGTGATTTTTTGCAGGCCACTGGCCCACAAATAAAAAGTATCACCACGTCGGAGGGAAAATATGAGCGCCGCGTGCCTGCCTCCCGCCGTCTCCAACCAATGCCCGGCAGCCTTCCGACACCCTAGTTATGAGCCGGCAGCCCTTTCATCGACAGGCCGACCCGTCCTTTGTTGCGGTCGATGCTTTTCACCCGCACTTCGACAATATCGCCGACGGCCACCACATCCATCGGATGCCGCACAAACCGGTCGGACAGTTCGGAGATATGTACCAGCCCGTCATTTTTCAGCCCGATATCGACAAACGCGCCAAAATCGACCACGTTCCGGACAGTCCCCTTGAGAATCATGCCTTCCGCCAGATCTTCCAGCTTCAGTACATCGGTGCGGAATACAGGCGGCGGCAATTCCTCCCGCGGGTCGCGGCCCGGTTTCTGCAGCGCCTCGATGATGTCCCGCAGCGTCGGAACGCCGATCCCCAGTGCCGCTGCCACGGCCGTCACATCCACCCCCTGCAGCGCCCGCATGAGCGGTTCACGTTGTTCCGGATCGTTCACGGCTTCCACGGTAAAGCCCAATTTTTCCAACAGGGACTCGGCAGCCGCGTAGGATTCCGGGTGAATCGGCGTATTATCGAGCGGATACCCCCCGTTTGGGATACGCAAAAATCCGGCCGCCTGCTCAAACGTTTTCGGTCCCAGCCGCGGCACATCGAACAGTTGGCGGCGGGTTTCGAATTTCCCGTTTTGCTCGCGGTACGCGACGACGCTTTTCGCGACCGCCGGCGAAAGCCCGGATACGTAGGACAAAAGCGACGGGGAAGCGGTGTTCAGATCGACCCCGACCGAGTTGACCGCCGATTCCACCACATACGTCAACTGCTCTTCCAACCGTTTCTGGGAAACATCGTGCTGGTACTGGCCGACGCCGATCGATTTCGGGTCGATTTTCACCAGTTCCGCCAATGGATCCTGCAAGCGGCGGGCAATCGAAATCGCACTGCGCTCCGCCACGTCCAGGTTGGGAAATTCCTCGCCCGCCAGCTTGGATGCGGAATACACGCTGGCTCCCGCTTCGGAAACGATCACATAAACCACTTCCTGCGGCAATTCCCGAATTAGATCGGCGACGAATTGCTCCGTTTCGCGGGAGGCCGTACCGTTGCCAATGGCAATCACGTCTACGTCGTGTTTTTCGATCAGTCCCGCCAGGATCCGCTTCGCTTCCGCCGTTTTGTTCTGCGGCGGAGTCGGATAGGTGACCGCAATGTCCAGCACTTTCCCGGTCTCGTCGACCACAGCAACCTTGCAGCCTGTGCGGTAGGCGGGGTCGATCCCCATCACCACCTTGCCTCGCACCGGCGGTTGCAGCAGCAGTTGCCGCAGATTGGCGGAAAATACGCGGATCGCTTGTTCTTCCGCTTTTTCGGTGAGAATCGCCCGCACTTCCCGCTCGACCGCCGGGGCGATCAGCCGCTTGTACGCATCATGCACCGTTTCCAGCAAATACGGAGTCGCGTCCGTTTGGACAATCGGTGCGTTTGGCCTGTTCTCCGCCTTCGGCAACGCCCTTTTTTGCAGGTAGGCGAGAATTTCATCCACGGGCGCTTTCACCGACACCTTCAAAAATTCTTCCCGCTCCCCCCGGTTCATCGCCAGGATCCGGTGCGGCGGCACTTTGCCGAGCGGCTCTTCATATTCGTAGTAGGCTTGGTAGACCGATTCGACCGACGGATCGACCGCCTTGCTGACGATCGTTCCGTGTTTCAGGGTCAGCTCCCGGACCCGTTTGCGGTTTTCCGCATCATCCGCCACTTCCTCAGCGAAGATATCGAGTGCCCCTTGCAGCGCCTCTTCCACCGTGGCCACTCCTGTTTCATCCGATATGTAGCGGGCAGCTTCCGCCAGAACGTCCCCTTTTCCGTCCTGCACGAGCCATTGCGCCAAAGGTTCCAGTCCTTTTTCCCGCGCGACCGACGCCCGGGTCTTCCGTTTCGGGCGGTAGGGGCGGTACAGATCCTCCAGCTCGGTCAGGTTTTTCGCCTGTTGAATCGCCGCCGCCAATTCGTCCGTCATCTTCCCTTGTTCCTCGATCAGCCGGTACACTTCCTGCCGCCGGGCGAACAGGTTTCGCAGGCTCGCCAGCCGTTCCTGGATCGCACGAAGCTGATTTTCGTCCAGTTCACCGGTCGCTTCTTTCCGGTAGCGGGCGATAAACGGAATCGTGTTGCCTTCATCCAGCAGCGCGATCGCGGCCGCCACCTGTTGTTTGCGGAGATTCAGCTCCCCGCCGATGATGTGCGCAAAATCCGGTTCTTCCATCGCCATCCAACCCCCTCCGTTCTGCCCCCATTGTACCACCTGCAGGAGCCGCGTTCGAGTTGTTCCAGCAGTGGCTGCAACAGCGGAAACCGAACTTGCGTCGAACGGAAGTGGATCCAATCGGAGAGCAGCCAAGTCTGTCCATTCCGTTTTTCTAGAATTCGTTTGTATTCCAATAGATGAATGTACATTTCGATGGCAGCGACAGAAATTTTGTCTTGGTTTTTTGAAATTGGCCCTTTATTTTTTTGATCAAATCGAGTATGATGAAGGTACTCGAGTACGGCATCATCCGCATGCTCGGAAATTTTTCGCAAAAGGAGGCGATTCGAGTGGATGAGATTTTGTTCGATGAAGTGGAAACGACCCGGACCCGCCACATCGGGTTTATTACGGGGGGAAAACGGTTTGATTTTACGTTGACCAATTCCGAACACTTCTATGGAAAGACGATTGTGACCTGTCTGCAATCCAATCGAAGCGCACTCTTGGATGGCGACGATGTTGAGAATATTGACTATTTGGCGAACTGGTTCAAACTCAGCCTGGAAGATGCGCAACATCTGTCGAATTTTCTGAAGGAATCGCTGACCGACCCTGTCCGCCATCAACAATACTGATCGGCATACAAAGCTGGGGGCTACCCGAATAAGTCGGTTCGGGCAGCCCCCGCTCTTTGAAATAGCAGTATCATCGAGTTTTTTCGATGCGCCCGTGCATTCCTGCTACCTCTTCGCCCGGTGCGCGTACATAAAATCGTACACTTCCCGCTTGGTCGGCAAAGCGGGAATCGCCCCCGGCCGGGTGACGGTCAGCGCGCCCACCGCATTCGCATAACGGATCACTTCCCGCAGCTCCTCTTCAAAGCCGATCACCTGTGCAAGCGAGCGGCCCTTCACCCGGTCGCACACCTGCAGCAGCAGCCCGCCGACAAACGCATCGCCCGCCCCTGTCGTATCGACTGGTTGGACACGGAACGCCGGAACGCGCCCGGCAAAATCGGCCGTCCGGTAATACGTTCCCTTGTCGCCCAATGTCACCACGACCAGTTGCGGACCTTTTTGCAGCAAGGTCTGCGAGCCTTCCGGCAGATCGGACGTCCCCGTCAGCCATTCCATCTCCTCTTCCGACACTTTCAGAATGTCGCAGAGCGGCACCGTTTCGCTGATTTGCTGCACCGCCGCCTGCAGGCTCGGCCAGAGATGGAGCCGCAGATTCACATCGAACGAGACGATTTTGCCGAACTCCCTCGCCCGCTGCGCCGCCGTCACCGTCGCTTGCCGCGATTCCGGGTGGACCTGTGTGACCGATCCGAAATGAAACACGATTCCTTCCCGCAGCAACTGTTCGTTGACATCTGCTTGCCGCAGCAGCATGTCGGCCGACGGATCCCGGTAAAACAGGAAGCTGCGGTCGCCCCGCTCATCGAGCGCGACAAACGCCAGTCCGGTTTTCGCTTCATCGGTCAGCACCACGCCGCGCGTGTCAATCCCTTCCCGTTCCAGTACCTCGACGAGAAAGCGGCCGAACGGATCACGTCCCATTTTCCCGATAAAAGCAGCCTGTCCGCCAAGCCGTGACACGGCCACCGCCACATTCGCCGGCGCGCCCCCCGGCGCTTTCCGGAACGTCTCCACATCCGCCAGATTCCCCCGCCGGTCCGGCATAAAATCGATCAGCATCTCGCCGAGTGACACTACATCCGTCATGACCGCTCCTCCTCATGGTTTCATCGCTTTCCATTGTAAGAAAAAATCCGGTCGGCCGCATCCCGATTTTTTCTGGAATAGATCGGTCCGCCCCCTTGTACCTTGTACTCATGTGTTACAATGCAAAAAGGAGGAATCCCTTTGTTGCCTTCATTTTGGCAGACGTTCCTCACATGGATCCATCAGGCCGGCTATCCCGGAATGGGCTCCGCCCTCCTGCTGGAGGGGCTCGCTGCTGCTCCTGGCGGCAGCCGGAATCGGCTTGCAGCATTGGTTCCGGCGTCGTGCATAAAACGGTTCATGCAATTTGGGAGGAAACTTCAATGGCAATTCGCAAACTGGAATACTGTTTCAGCAATCTGCAAAACAACGGCACCGGTTTGGTATTCGATACGATCGCTCGGGAGTTCCCGCACATCGAACAGCGCCGCTGGGCGTGCCTCGGCAACTGTTCGGAATGCTTCAAGAAACCGTTTGTCATCGCCGACGACCGGGAAATCGTAGCGGCTTCCACGCCGCCGGAGCTGTTGGACAAACTGCGCAATGCAATCGAAACCCCCATCGGCTGATGGGGGTATTTTTCGTCAAATAAACTTTGCCAAAAATGACACAAACAGCGCCGCCGGATATAACACAAGAATCGACAGGGCCGTTCCCACCAGCCGGCTGAGGGCCAAATACACCATCGAAGATTTCACAATTTCAAACGGAATCTTCCGCTGAATCCCCTGGTCCATGATAATCGCGCCGCGCGGATCAACCAGAAACAACAGCAAAAAAGCGGCGACCGCGTTGATCGCGGGAGACAGTCCGGTGGCAGTCAACGCGGCAGCTGGATTCAGCGAACCGGCATAATATGTGGCGACTGAACCCACCGTAAAAAATGCGTACAAAACAGCATTCAATACGATCATATCCTTCGGAACGCCTGTCAGGCTGATTCCCTTCCACATCTGCCGGCGCGGCCATCGCCAGCACTTCGCCAAATCGATCCAGCCTTGCTTGTGCAGAAACAGCGACTTGAACGTACTGAGTGCCGATCCCTGCTGTTCCATTCGATCGATGCCCAACTCATAAAACTTCTGGATGGCAGGCAGGAACACAATGGCGATTGCAGTCCCAACCGCCGCGCCGAGCAAAACGAATTGCAGTTGATGCAACGGGTCAAACCCTTGATTGATCGCCCGTTGCGCAATCGCCGCAATCGCCGGCAAATACAAAGCGGTTGTCGTTCGGGAGCCGAATGTCAGCATTGCAAACAACGAATTCGCAAGGCTGATTTTTTGTGTCCGAACACCGGCCAATCGCGCTGCGTAAGCAGTTGTATCAAAAAAGTTGGTTAAGGCGATCATCAAAAAGACAAACAACAGATAGCCTGTCCCCACCTGACCGCCGGTCAAGCTGTTCAGCCTCTCCACCGCCTTCACTCTCCGTGCATAAACAAGGACGCCGGTCAAAGCGCCCTTGTTCCCTATTTTACGTTTCTTCGCAACTGTCCACAAACGCCTGAAACAACTTATGAAAAATCGGCTGGCGCTGCCACATGTTTTCCGGGTGCCATTGCACGCCGACCACGTATCGATGGCCGGTGCTCTCAAACGCCTCAATCACTCCGTCGAGCGCCGTCGCCGACACGACAAATCCTGGCGCCACCCGTCTCACCGCCTGGTGGTGAAAACTGTTGACACGAATCGTGCCCGCTCCCAGGATTTCGGCCAGTTTCGTGCCCGGCACAACCGTCACTTCGTGCGACGCATGCCAGCGCGGCGCCCGTTGCGCGTGCTGCAGCACACCTCGTTTCTGGGCCGCCAAGTCCTGGTACAAGCTGCCGCCGGCAGCCGCATTCAGCACCTGCATTCCGCGGCAAATGGCAAAAATCGGCTTGTTCCGGGCAAGAAACAGGTTCGTCAACTTCCATTCCATCTCGTCCCGGACGGGAGTCACCTCGCCCAACTGCGGGATCGGCTGTTCGCCGAAGTAAGCCGGATCGAGGTCGACGCCGCCTGTCAACAGCAGCCCGTGCAAGCGATCGGCCAGCGCCGCAAGCGCATCGTCTTCCGTGATCATCGGCAGCACCACGGGCAATCCGCCCGCTTTCACAATCGCCGCCGTATAATCATCCCCCGCAAAGATTCCTTCCACGCCGGAACGCAACACAGAAACAGAGCTTGTCACCCCGATCAGCCGGTGCATACGTTCGGATCCCTCCATCCAAGAGCCGGATTCACTTTCCTATCCTATGCAGCGACCGGCTTGACCGCTGCTCCTACTCAACCCAACTGTCCAGGTAACGTTTTTGCTCCTCCGTCAATTCATCGATCTGGACGCCCCAGGTTTTCAGGCGAAGTTGTGCCACGTATCGATCCAAGTGAGCCGGAACCGAATACACCTTCGGTTGCAATTCGGCCCGATTTTCCACCACATGGCGCAGCGAGAGCGCCTGCAGTGCAAACGTCATGTCCATCACTTCCGCCGGATGCCCGTCCCCGGCCGCCAGGTTGACGAGACGGCCTTCCGCCAGCAGGTAGACTTTCCGCCCGTCAGCAAACATGAACTCTTCGATATTGTGGCGCACTTTCCGCACCGTTTTCGCCAATGCGTACAGATCCTGCTTGTTGATCTCGACGTCGAAATGGCCGGCGTTGCAGAGCACGGCGCCATCTTTCATCACATAGAAATGTTCGGCCGTGATGCAGTCCTTGTTGCCCGTGACAGTGATGAAGAAATCTCCAATGCGGGCCGCGTCGATCATCGGCATCACTGCAAACCCGTCCATCACCGCTTCTACCGCTTTGATCGGATCGACTTCCGTCACTACCACCTTCGCGCCGAGCCCTTTCGCCCGCATCGCGACTCCCTTGCCGCACCAGCCGTATCCGACGACGACCGCCGTTTTGCCGGCTACCACCAGGTTGGTTGTCCGCATGATGCCGTCCCAGACCGATTGCCCGGTGCCGTACCGGTTGTCAAACAGGTACTTGCAATACGCGTCGTTGACCGCCATCATCGGAAACTGCAGCTTGCCTTCCTTCTCCATCGCCCGCAGCCGCAAAATCCCGGTGGTCGTTTCCTCGCAGCCGCCGAGAATCGTCTTCGCCTGCTCCAACCGCTCGCTATGCAACGTCGACACCAGGTCTCCCCCGTCGTCGATAATCGCATCGGGGCGAAAATCGAGCGCCAGCTGAATGTGATGCTTGTACTCTTCCATCGTCGCCCCGTACCAGGCGTACCCGTAGATGCCGCTGTCCACCAATGCGGCGACAACGTCATCCTGCGTCGACAGCGGATTGGATGCGACAACCGCCACCTCCGCTCCCCCGGCTTGCACCACTTTCGCCAGATAGGCGGTTTTCGCCTCTAAATGCAGGCAGATCGTGATCTTTTTGCCTTTGAACGGTTTGTCTTTCGCAAACTGGTCCTTGATGCTGTTGAGCAGCGGCATATGGGCAGCCACCCAATCGATCTTCAGCTTGCCTTGCGGCGCCAATTTCAAATCACGGATTTGCGAATCGTTGGCAGCGCTCGACATAAGATACCACCTTTCTTTCGTTCTGCTCCATCATATCACAAAACAGCCGTCCGTCAGAAACTTCCGGAGAAGTCTCCGCGAACGGCCTTCACATTTGAAAAAAATCGGTTTCGGTTCAGACCGCCAATTCCGGCCTGAGCCAGCTGCCGTTGAACCGGGCCGGAAACCGTTACCGGCTGTGCAGCTTGTTCAGTTGCTCCAGGAACAGCGGATTGAGAACCTTGATGTACGTTCCCTTCATGCCGAGCGAACGGGATTCGATTACACCCGCCGATTCAAGCTTGCGGATCGCGTTGACGATCACCGAACGGGTGATGCCTACCCGGTCCGCCACCTTGCTCGCAACTAGCAGCCCTTCATTGCCTTCAAGCTCCTGGAAAATATGGTGGATCGCTTCCTGTTCGGAAAACGACAGCGATTCGAGCGCCATCGACACAACCGCGCGGTTGCGGGCCTGGATCTGAATTTCCTCCTGCTGCGCCCGCATGATCTCGATGCCGACGACCGTTGCTCCGTACTCGGCCAGCACCAGATCGTCATCGGTGAATTCCTGGTACAGCCGGGCCAGCAGCAAGGTGCCCAACCGCTGTCCGCCTGCGCGGATCGGCACGATCGTGATGTTCTTCTTCTTGAACACTTCGTTCTCTTCTTCCGAGAAGACGTAGAGCGCTTCTTTGTCCTGCAGGTTCTTCACCGTTTCGTCAAACTTCAGCAGGGTTTCGTTGAAGTCGCCTGGGAACCGTTTTTCCACGTTCATGATCTGGTTCCATTCGAGTGTCAATTCGTATTCGGCCAACCCGTATCCGAGGATATTGCCGTTCTTTTCGACAATATAGACGTTTGCGCGGATCATATCGCTGAGCAGCTTGGCCAACTCTTTAAAATCGACACCTTGCAAAGCCGATTTTTGTAACAGACGGTTAAATTCCTGAATTTTCTCCAAGAGAGGCAATTCTTTCACCTTCTTTTCCCTATTTTTTAAATTCGGCCCATCCATCTATAAAATATTGCAAAAAGCGAAAAAGTTCAAGCTCCTTTCTCCGAATCTTCTAAAATTCACAAAATGTTAAAAAAGACTGCGCAAAACATACAGCTTCGACACAAATCAGCAAATTTCGCAACACGATTATAGCTTTGTATCTGTTGCATTTCAAGTGAATGTTGAAAAAACGTTTATGATCCCCGTATAGGATCCACTGCAGCCGGACTCGCCGTTCCGGATCGATTGCATTCCGCCCGCTCCGCAACGAACCGTTTTTTCAATCCGATCCCTGCGCGAGCGCTGATTGAATGCGGTCTTTCAGCACACCGACGATCCGCCTGTCCACTCCGATCGGCCGTCCGAAACTCATCGTCATGCCGCGGAAGTTTTCCACTTCTTCGCGCACGATCCGCTCCGCCTTGCGCAGCAGAACGCCATCCGTCAAAAAATACGGGATGACGTTGAGATGCGTGACCCCTTTTTTCACGCAGGTCAATACGGCGGTCGGAATGTCCGGCGGGCACAAGTTCAAAAACGCCACCTCGACCACCCCAATTTCCCTGCGGCGGCGGATTTCCTCCGCCAATCGATGCAACCCCCGATTCGCTTCCGCCACAGACGACCCGTGCCCAATCAGCAGAATGCCCTGCATACCGCAGCCCTCCTCTTGTATATCGCCTCCCGCTCAGACGCGGAATGTTTGCCGCAGCCACAAGCCGCCAAGCAACAGAGCCCCCGCCACAGACGACACGGCAAAGTATTGATAAACTGAAAAGATGCCGTGCCCATCAAGCAGCCATCCGGCCGCATAGCTGGCCGCCACCGTGCCCAACCCGTTGCCCACCGATGCGTAAATCGCCTGCGCGGTAACCTGCACTTCCCGCGGCGTTTGCTCCCGGATATAACGGGCCGCCACTGCCAGAAACAGCCCGACCGAGAGGCCTTGCAAAAAGAACAAACCGATCACCATCTGCGGTGAAGGCGCCGTCGCGTAATAGAACCAGCGGATGCCTGACACCATCCCGGCCAGGATAATCGTAGGCAGCATGCCGATCCGATTGGCCACCTTGCCTGCGATCCGCATCACCGGCGCTTCCGAACCGGCAAACAGCAGAAACGCTATTCCGACGCCCGCCACGGCACCGCCAATCCCCTTAAAGAACAAAGAAAAATAGGCGTTGTTCGCATTGATCGGCCCGAATATCAAAAACGCAGCCAGCAAAAACACGATATACTGCGGGATCCTCACCAGTTGTCCAATCCCCGACCGGATGCTCGTCGCCAGCGGCAGCCCCTGATGCGGCAGCGAGGCCGCAATCGCCATGCAAACGGCAAACGACGCCGCATACAGATAAAAAATCGACTGCAGCCCGTACGCCCCGGACATGTGTCCGGCGACCCACACCGCGATCGCGAAACCGAGTGCGCCGAACAGCCGCACACTGCCGTAGTCGCCCCCATTTTCCTGTACATGCGACAATGTCATCGCATCAATGATCGGCACAATCGCGCTTTGAAACAAGACCATCAGCAAGTACAGCAACAGGAAGACCGCGTAGGAACCGCCGCTTGTGAACAGCGGTCCCATCAGTGCCGACAAGCCGAGCGTCAGCACCAGAATCTTTTTGTGGGCCTGAAACCGGTCGCTGAGCATCCCCCAGAGCGGCTGCATCAGAATCGACACGATCGGGCCGGCGGAAAACAGCGTCCCAATCTGCACACCCGACAGCCCGTAGGACTGCAAATACAACGAAAGCAGCGGAAGATGGGCGCCGAACCCGAAAAACAGAAAAAAATAAAAGCCGCAAAACCGGTACGTCACGGTTCGTACCTTTGCTGCCGCCGTCTGGTTCATAATTTCATCTCCTTAAACCTATCCCCTATTGTAACGGAAATCGGCAAAATTGAGAAGAAAACAGTCGAAACACGCAAGACTTTTCGCGCGGTCGTCGAAACATTAGAATGGCCATCGTGTTCATAATGCGCGTGATCTGCAGCTTGATACTGCTGCCGCTGGCAGTCATCACACTGCAGCGCCGTTTCGCTCGCCGTATAGATTTCATGTGGGATCTATTGCCATCTTGGTGTAGACTATACAACAGGAAGTCAAGCATGGAGGAAGAGAAAGGAGCAAACACATGTCACTCAAAGCGAAAACTCCATCCGAATCGCGTACCGAAATGACCGATATCATCCTGCCCGCCCAAACCAACAACCACGGAACAATTTTCGGCGGAGAAGTGATGTCTTATGTAGACCGCATCGCGGCAATCACCGCGTCACGCCATTGCGGCAAGCCGGTCGTCACCGCATCATTTGACAGCCTCGACTTTTTGGCTCCCATCCGGTTGGGCGAAGTGATCATCTTGCGGGCGACCGTCACCTGGACGGGCCGGACGTCGATGGAAGTGATGGTCACCATCGAAGGGGAAAACCCCGCAAAAGGGGAACGACGCGTGACAGGCGTATCGTTCCTGACAATGGTGGCGGTGGACGAGCAGGGACGGCCGGTCGAGGTGCCGCCGATCCAACCGGAAACGGATGAAGAAAAGTATCAATATGAACTGGCGAAAGAACGGGCTGCCCAGCGCAAACGGCGGCGGCAAAAGTTTGACTTTTAAAAGCGGGATCGCAGGATGTTAGCGGCTGATTGGTCAACCGCTTGTCCAACAAATTGCGACCGGCCGTTTCCAACTGAAAATCAAAACCAACGGAACCGGCCGGCCGATCGCTTTGTCCACATTTTTTATAAGTCGCCGGAAAAACGCAGATCGCAAACAATGGGTGTATACAACATGCGAAGCGGATTGTTTCTGATGGATCAGGAGGAAAACTCAGGAGCTGCGCTTGGGGGTATAGGTTCGCATCAGAATTCCAAACGCCGCCGTCTTGGCGTGGAGGCAGGAGGAGCAAAGCACTTCCGCTTCAAACAGTTCCACGCTGCTGCCTTCGTCAGGCAAAGGCAGGTGGGTAATCGTGGCCGCACCGTCCTTGCCGCATTCCTGACAGATCATCTTGTCACCCCCCTTGATCATCGTAAGACTCTCGGAATTAAAATTTCCTTACAGGCTCTAGTCTCTTGACTAGGGCCATTTATTGTTTCACCCCCAAAACAGGAGTGCGAACAAATTTTCCTCTTGACTTTTTCAAATCACCCCAACAATCGCGATGGAGGCATCTAATTGCCTACTACTAGACGGTTTGGGTGATGTTCATGATTCCCGTTGCTCGTTCTCATGAAGCCTACCTGCAGTTCGTTGTTGAACAACTTGATGTAGAGTACAACAATCCCGCATCCAAGGAACTCCTG
>NZ_AQXL01000104.1 GCF_000376225.1 Effusibacillus pohliae DSM 22757 | reverse complement strand
CGGGCGAATCGCATCCAGGTCAGGAGCCTCACAAAATTGCATATAGGACTGGACATCAGCAAAGAGGGCGCTGTAACATGAAGGCATAGTTATTGTTGTACCCGGTAACAACCGGGCACCGGAAGAGAGACTCAGAGGCGGCCAACCTGCAGGGTCTCTCTTCCTTTTTTCACCTCCGTAATGATTGTCGTTACGATACGGATCATGATACGACAATCATCCGAAGAATCCTCCGACATTGAACATGACAAAAAACCGCTCACTCGCCGCCAAATAGCGTGAGCGGTAACATGCTTGTTCGTTATCCGGAACTTCGTCAACCTTTCGGAACCGCCTAGTGCGGACCCGCATGCTAGGTGTGAGAGGACGGGGGATTAGCCGCCCCCTCCTACTCGATCGGCAGATTAATCCTCTTCCCGCTGTGTCTGTCCGATGAAGATGAGGATGTACTTGACCAGCTCCAGCAGGGAGATCAGTGCGGCCGCCACGTAGGTCAGCGCCGCGGCCCCGAGCACCTGATTGACACCACGCTCTTCTTCGTTGCGGATAAATCCTTCCGACAGCATCAACGCTTTCGCACGGGAACTTGCGTTGAATTCGACCGGCAGCGTGATCACCTGGAAGGCGACGGCAGCCGAGAACAGGATGATGCCCAGGCCGATCAGGTTCGCGGCGTGCAGAAAGAAGCCGGCCAACAGCAGCAGCGGCGCGACGCCCGACGCAAAGTTGACGACCGGGAAAATCCGGTGGCGAAGCACCAGCATCGGGTAATGCACCTTGTGCTGAATCGCGTGTCCTACTTCATGGCAGGCGACCGACAGAGACGAGATCGAAGTGCCGTAATAAACCGGTTCCGAGAGACGCACAACCCGATCAATCGGATCGTAATGGTCGGTCAGAGCACCGGGCACCGGTTCGACCGGCACGTCATACAGCCCCTGGCGGTCGAGCAACATGCGGGCCGCCTGCGCGCCCGTCAAGCCGGAGGAAGCGGGCACCTGCTCCCATTTGCTGAAATTGCCCTTGACCTTGAACTGTGCCCAGAGCGAAAGGCCAAAGGCGATAAAGATGAGGATGTCCATCGGGTGAAACAGCATGTTTCCATACTCCCCCTTTTGAATGTATAGATATACAAAAAGACCTTCACGCCGCAGTGCATGAAGGTCTTGCGTAACCCACCAACGGGTCCGACATACCGGGCAGCCGGGCTGCCGTAGTGACGATATGCCGACCGGAACATCCGGTTGCTACTCCCCTTACGCCACAATTATACTATACATCTTTTCGAAAAGAAAAATTCGTAAATTTTACCTTTCCGAAGCAATAACGAGAGACAGGGAACATCAGTTGACTGATGCTTGATAACCGTCCACCACAAGCTCCAGTTTTCCCGTATGCGGATCGATCAGCAACCCTTCCAGCATATGCACAGCGTTCAAGATGGAATGCATCGCCGAGCCAAACGGGTGTCCATACAGGTGAGAATGAACATTCGCCGGTCGGGGAATTTATCCGTTTGATACGATTTGTACTCCCGGTCATTGACAAACTTCGTTCGCTGCCAGGATTCGCTGCAGATTCGTTTTGTCTGCCATTCGCACAATTCTTCCTTGTGTTTCGGCTATTCTGCAGGACATTTTTTTGAAGACAGGTGAAACCCGACAAAACAGGCAGTTGCCGCGAGGCAGGCGATGGCTGCCAACAGGAACAAACGGATCGCTCCCGCATGGTCGAACACCATGCCGCCCAGCACCGGTCCCAGCATGCGTCCGGCCGTTGCGGCGCTGGCGGTGATTCCCTGGTAGAACCCCATCCGCTCTTTTGGCGCCAACCGGTTAATGGCGGCGGGCACGCCGGGCAGGATGATCATCTCGCCGATCGTCATCACCGCCATACCTAGCACAAAACCGGTGTAGACGGGGAATCCGGCGATTAACACAAATGTTGCCACATACAGAAGGCCGCCTGTTATCAGTTGCAAGGTCAGGCTGCGTAAAAATCTGCTCAGCAGGGGAGTCAAAAACGGCTGTCCCGCGACGATCAGGATCCCGTTCAACGTCCACAGAAAACTGTAGGAGGATAGCGGGTAGCCCGCTTGTTGTGTGTAGACCGCCAGAGGACCGGCCCACTGGGAGTAAGCGGTCCACGCGATCAGAATGCCGATCGATAAAAGGGCGACCGGCGCCGCGATGGAAACGGCCGTTTGGGTGACTGCGGCAGGCTGATTTTCCGGGAGAGCTGACGCAGGATCCAGGCTGTCCGATTCCTCAGGGACGCGATGCCGGCGAAGCGCATACAGAAAAATCGCCGCGTACAGCGAGTACGACAATCCGTTTAGCAAAAAAACCAGCAAGAACGAGATCTCCGCCAGAAATCCGCCGATTGCCGTCCCGATCGCGACTCCCAGGTTGTTCACCACATAGAACATGTTGAACGCCCGGCGCCCACCGGACGGCCATAGCTGTCCGATTAACGCGTGAAACGACGGCCACACCATGCTTTGCGTAAAACCGAGCGTGATCATCAGCGCGACATACAGAGGGAACGAGTGAGTGAATCCGAGCGCTGTCACCCAAACGGCCGATCCCAACAGCCCCACGAGGATCACCCATTTTCCGCCAATCCGGTCAAACAGGGCGCCGCCGGCCAGGTTCCCCAGAATGCCCGCTCCGTTCATCAGCATCAGTACGATGCCGGCGGTTGTCATGCTTTTGCCGAGCACAGTATGGATGTAAAGCGAGTTGAGCGGCCAGAGAAAGGAATTGCCGATCGAATTGAGCAGCCCGCCTGTGAACAGGATCCAGACCACGGCCGGAATCGACGAGTACCAACCGGCAATACGCGCACGCAATTGGTCGGCTTGATGCAGCATGCTTTGCATAGTGATCGCCCTTTCCAGACGGCTGAGAATCGCCGGTTCCTTTCACTTTAATTTTTCCGGCGGATGTTCGTCAAGCGGTTCGGCCCGAACCCGTCGAAGCTGCGAAAAGTTTCTAATGACAACAATAATATTCTGTTATAAGATCTGTATTGAAAAATATCATCTGGGTTCCAGAAAGGAGGTCAGGACATGCAACCGAATCTGACGACTTCTTCCAACCAATCGCTCAAACCGGCGAAAGCAATTGGACTGGCATTGTTGTTTTTTGTGGTGGCAGCTGCAGGTTTATACTATGTAAAATGGAGTCCTTACTACGAGAAAGCGTTTATCGCTGCCACGAAACACGATATCGGAAAATCGATCCTCAGCGGCGGGGCAAATGCTGCACCGGAACCGTCGATCCAGACGGCTTGGGAATATGCGAAGACCTATTTTCTTGCCGTTTGGAAAGCGGCCGTTCTGGGGATCGTGTTGGGGTCTCTGGTACAGGTGCTGATTCCCCGCGACTGGCTGATCCGTGCGCTTGGCAGCCGCTCTTTCCGAAGCACCGCGATTGCCGGGGTGGCTTCGCTGCCCGGTATGATGTGTTCCTGCTGTGCTGCACCGGTAGCCGTGGGCCTGCGGAAACGGTTTGCTTCTGTCGGTGCCGCTTTGGCATTCTGGCTGGGCAATCCGGTTTTGAACCCGGCGACGATCATCTTTATGGGATTCGTTCTCAGCTGGAAGTTTGCCGTACTGCGCATCGTGTTTGGACTGCTGCTGGTGTTTGGCGTGGCGTATTTTGCCAACCGATTCGTGAAAGAAGAGGAAGTACAGGCGGAGACGCTCGAACTGCCGGAGCAGACTGCAGTCACGGCGCAATCCGGATCACTGGCGGTTCGCTGGGGCAAATCGCTGTGGTCGCTGTTCTGGTCGGTAACACCTGTCTACCTGATCACCGTGCTGCTGCTCGGTGCCGCCCGGGCGTGGCTGTTCCCGGCCGTCAACCCGGATTGGGGGAACAGTTTATGGGCGATCGTGTTTCTGGCGATTACCGGAACCTTGTTCGTGATTCCGACCGCAGCCGAAATTCCAATCGCCAAAACGATGATGTCATACGGATTGGGAGCCGGTCCGGCGGCCGCGCTGATGATGACCTTGCCGGCCATCAGCCTGCCGTCGCTGATTATGGTGCGGAAAGTGTTCCCGGCGAAAGTTCTCTGGTTTGTCACCGGAATGGTGATTGCGTTTGGGATCGTCACCGGATTGGCCGCGATCCTGATCTAGACCGTTTCGGAATTGTCATCCCCTTTTTCCAGACGCCTGTCTGGAGGGGGATATTTTTTTGTTGTTCGCCTCAACCGACCGGTTGACAGGCGGGAGGGCGCATCGTACAATGAAAGAAAAATGAATGGTGATTCATTTTTGCGGGGAGGTGATCCGCGATCGCGCAGAAGAAGAACCCGGAAAAATACGATGCCATCCTGACCGCCGCCATCAACGTGATCGGCCAATTCGGCTACCACAACGCCCCGATTTCCCGCATTGCCCGGGAAGCGGGGGTGGCGGACGGAACGGTCTACTTATATTTCAAGAACAAGGAAGATGTGCTGATCTCCATTTTGCGCGAGACGATCGGCCGGATTGCGGCCCGGATCGAAGACCGGTTTGCCGCCGAGTCCGATCCGGTCCGCAAGCTGCACCACCTGGTGTCCATTATGTTTGAAACGTTTGGCCGCGATAAGAATCTGGCGCTGGTGATCCAGATTCACCTGCGTCAGGCGGATCAAGCTCTGCGCCGTCAGATCGGCGAGATTATCCGCCCCTATTACGCGCTGATCGAACATATCGTACGAGACGGCATTGAAAAGGGGATGTTCCGGCCGACGATCGACCCCCGGATCGCCCGCAGAATGGTGTTTGGTACGCTGGATGAGACGATCACAGCCTGGGTGCTGACCGGGGCCAAGTATGATCTGACCGGCCTGGTCGATCAGGTGGTCGACCTGCTTGTTCATGGAATGAAAAAGTAGCGAGGCATGGTTTCATTTTCACAGATTTCAAGAGAGGAGATGCCGGTATGAAAATTCTGGTGCTGATGAAACAAACGTTTGACACGGAAGAGAAGATCGTGCTGGAAGACGGCAAGGTGAAGGAAGACGGGGTGCAATACATCATCAACCCGTATGACGAGTACGCGATTGAAGAGGCGCTGGTGCTGCGGGAAAAATTCGGCGGGGAAGTGACCGTCATTACCCTCGGTCCGGACCGGGCGGAAGAATCGCTGCGCAAAGCGCTCGCCATGGGGGCCGATCACGGGGTGCATATCAATGATCCGGCGCTGTTTGGCGACGAGTACAAGGCGGCGAAAGTGCTGGCCGACTATATCAAGACGCAGGAATATGACATCATCCTCGGTGGCAACCAGGCGGTCGACGACGGGTCCGGCCAGGTGGCGGTGCGCGTCGCCGAATTGCTGGGAATTGCGCATATCTCGACGATCACCAAATTGGAGATCGACGGCAACAAGGTAACGGCTCATCGCGACGCGGAAGGGGACGTCGAGATCGTAGAGGCGACACTGCCGGTGCTGGTGACCGCACAGCAGGGATTGAATGAGCCGCGCTATCCTTCCTTGCTGGGGATCCGCAAAGCGAACAAGATTCCGCTCAAAGTGGTGGCAGCTGGCGATCTGAACGTGGCGGCGGAAGCGAAGAATGAGATCGTGGAAACCTTCCTGCCGAAAGAAAAAACGGGCGGCCGCATCCTCGAAGGCGACACGCCGCAGCGGGTGAAAGAACTGGTGACACTCTTGCGGACGCAGGACAAAGTGATCTGAGAAAAAACGGAAAGGACGGATGAAAATGGCACGCAATGTACTTGTACTGGCAGATATTCGGCATGACAAACTGCGGAACGTGACGTTTGAATCGCTGGCTGCGGCTCGCAAAATCGCGGAAGGCGGCGAGGTGTACGGTGTCCTGCTCGGCCGCAATGTGGCGGATCTGGCGGACGCGCTGGCCCATCACGGGGCGGACAAAGTATTTGTGGTCGACCATGAGGTCTTGGGCAACTATGTGCCGGATGCGTACGCGAAGGCGATGGAAACGGTGATCCAGGAGAGCGGCGCGAATGTCATCCTGATGGCCCACTCCGCCATCGGCCGCGACCTGGCTCCGAAGCTGGCGGCCCGGTTTGAAGCCGGCCAGGTATCCGACATTATCGACGTGGAGCTGGCCGACGGCAAGCTGATTTTCACCCGCCCGATCTACGCGGGCAAAGCGTTCACGAAAAATGTGATCCGCGACGGCATGATTTTTGCAACCGTCCGTCCGAACAACCTGCCCGCGGGCGAACCGGACACGTCGCGTAGCGCGAATGTGGTGACCGTTTCGGTCGATTTGCCTGCTGATTCGCTGCGCACGTTCATCAAGGAAGTGGTGAAAAAGAGCACTGGCGGCGTCGACCTGTCGGAAGCGAAGATCATCGTGTCGGGCGGCCGCGGCGTGAAAAGCGCGGAAGGATTCAAACCGCTGCAGGAACTGGCTGACGTATTGGGCGCTGCTGTCGGTGCTTCGCGTGGCGCATGTGACGCGGGCTACTGCGATTATGCACTGCAAATCGGGCAAACCGGCAAGGTGGTGACGCCGGATCTGTACATCGCCTGCGGCATTTCTGGCGCGATCCAGCATCTGGCAGGCATGTCGAACTCGAAGGTAATCGTCGCGATCAACAAAGATCCGGAAGCGCCGATTTTCAAAGTGGCCGATTACGGGATCGTCGGTGACCTGTTCGAAGTGGTTCCCGTACTGACGGAAGAACTGAAAAAAGTGTTGGCGGAGTAACGGCGGCGGACGGTTCGTTCTGTTACAAAGATTGGCTAGGCAAGCGATTCTGCGACCTGCGGGGCGCAGGGTCGCTTTTTGTTTTGGCTGCCGCTGGGAGGCAGGGAATCGATTGTGAAGCCGCCCCGGCGGCGATTTTGGAAATTTTGTCGAATTGTCTGTCTATAGCGGCAAATTTGCCTTGTCATGTATGTACGGCTCGATCAGAAAACGTACCGGTAGCGAGCCGACTGGTTTCCTTTCCAAGTATTGGGGAAGGAAAACGGTTGGGGACAAGAAACGGCGAAAATACGGGAAGAGGGAAAGCCCCCGCCGCTCGATTGGGGGCTTTGCGATATTCTGAAGAGCGAGAGGGTTATTTCTCTTCGATCGTGACCGATTTGATGATCACTTCTTCTTTCGGCAGGCTCATCTCCCCTGTGGGACCGACACCCACTGGCACGGACGAAATCGCCTGCACCACATCCATGCCTTCCACAACTTTGCCGAACACGGTGTAGTTGGGCATCTGCTGCAGGTTCCGCACAGCGTCGCCGTTGCCGATAAAAAATTGGCTGCCGTTTGTGTTGGGACCGGCGTTTGCCATCGCCACCACACCCGGCTCGTACGGATGTTTCGGCGGCAGCTCATCCTCGAACGTGTAGCCGGGACCGCCCGTTCCGTTGCCCAGCGGGTCGCCCGTCTGGATCATGAAGCCCTTCATAATCCGGTGAAAGCGGATGCCGTCATAAAAATGGTCGCGCGCCAGAAACACGAAATTGTTCACCGTCTTCGGGGCGTCTTTTGCGTACAGCTGGATTTTGATATCCCCTTTGCTGGTGTGCAGGGTGGCAAAATAGGACTTGTTCGGATCGATCGTCATTTGCGGAGCCTGTTTGTATTTATTGTTTTTCGCCGCTGTATCGGATGTCGGCGGCGCCGGCATCTGCGGAGCTTGTCCCTGCTGCGGCTGCCCTTGGCCGCCGGGCGCCGGCTGCTTGCCGCTATCCGTGCCGCATCCGGCCAGCATGCTGGCTGCCAGCAATGTACCGAGTGTGAGCAGTGTCAGTTTGCGATGCATGTTTTGAACCTCCTTGTACAGAACAATATCACAAACGGGCGGATGGGAAAACTCCATGGGCTGCTGCAGTTGGCAAACATCCGGATAGCCCGCCGGGCCGGACTCCCTGTTCGGGAAACAACCGGCTGACAGCTACGCGAAAGAGACGTTTCCGTTTGTGGTATATTGGAGAAGGAGTTTTGTTGTTGGGGAGGAATCAGCATGGAACGACGACAACCGATCCGCGTTCTGTTTGTCTGTTTAGGAAACATTTGCCGGTCTCCGCTGGGGGAAGGGATTTTTAAAGAGTTGGTACGGCAGTGGGGGTTGTCCGATCAGTTTGAGGTCGATTCAGCCGGGACGGCCGGCTATCACATCGGCGAAGCGCCGCACCCCGGTTCCCGCAAGGTTGCAAAACGCCGGGGCCTGTCGATCGACGACCAGCGGGCGCGGCAGTTTGCACGGCGGGATCTGGACGATTTTGACTATATTATCGCGATGGATGCGTCAAACCGCCGCGATATCGAAAAAATGGGCAGCGGCAAGGCGCAGGTCTTTCTGATGCGGGATTTTGACCCGGAGCGGGAAGCGGGCGCCGCGGCAGACGTACCCGATCCGTGGGGCATGGGGGACGCCGCGTATGAGGAGACGTATGCGATCATCGAGCGATCGTGCCGGGAGTTGCTGCAGCACCTGATCGAGAAACATCAACTTCGCTCGCGTTAAGGCTGCACGGCTGTTGCACGAGTTTTGACGGAATTGCCTGTTTTCGCCAAGGGGGATCGGCTGAGGGCTTGCGTGGTGGCGCAGCCCTCTTGTTTGCGAATTCGTCGTACGAAGGAAAGACTGATAACCATCGCGCCAGGTAGATGATTACCATATTTCCCATTGTTCGTTCGTCGGGTCAATGGACACAAGGCGCAGCCATCCGTTGCTCACTTTTCTTAGGAAGTGAAGATCCTTTTCAAGCAGGGACGCAATATGTTGCCGCGGGGCTTCAATGACGACGAGCAGACGCAGCGGAGTATGGAACCATTCCCGATCGCTTGCCATGACCGATTGCCACGGCAATCCTGCTAGCAAATCGCTTCCGTTGCCCTGCATGACGCCGATTCCGGCCGTGATGGTCTGTGTGGCCTTGTTGCCGCTCCCATAAACATGCGGAGCGACCGTCGATGCGTAATATTGCAGGTTAATCCATTGGGCGACAGTCACCGGACCGGCTACGATATTCGCCAGCAAGGTGCCGTCCGGATCTTCCCGCCAGTCGTAACTGTGCAAAAACACCCTTCCTTCCAGGTTGCAATGTGCGGTCAACTGTCGTCTCCCGATTACAAACGCGTAATTGCCCGCCAATCCCCATTCCGGACGAATTTCGCTCCAATCTTCCGCACGCCGGTACGCTTCGGCAACCGGATTGCGTCCTGTGCCGCCTGTACCCGGCAGTTTTGCCAATTGCTCCAGATTCACTTTTCGCGTTACAGTCCGGAGCCTGGTCTGGAGCATGGCGAAAGCGTCCCGGGCTGCTGCGGGAAGTTCCGGAACATAGATCCAGCGCAACTCGTTGACCGTAGTATTATGTTCAGCCGCGATAAAAACGGTGTCTTTCGGAATGCCAATTCCTTTCGCAACCAGCGCCGTTCGTACTTCTTCCTGGTTGCAGAGTTCCGCAAAGACGCGGGCGTTCAGTCCCCCGGCTGCCCCGCCGCATGCGCCGCAATCCAAAGCAGATGCGTACGGATTGTTTGTTGTCGCGCTTTCGTGGCCGCAAACCACCACGAGGGGTGAGAATGTGGACGTCAGTCCGATGCTTTTCAACAATTGGCTCACATAGTTCACTTTTTCATCCAGAGAAAATCCCACCGGCAAATCTGTATCTCCGTAACAACCCTCATGATTCAGAGTAAGATTTGTCTCCGCTTTCTCAGTCAACCGTTTCCGCCAACGATGGACGGCGCTGATCACCCGATCCGGAGCCGCATTTCGCGCAAGCATATACAATCCCAGCCACGGTCCGCTCATTTCCGGTAACAACAGGCTGGTGACGAGCCCCTGCTTCATTTTTTTGAACACATGGGAAACGAAAAGCCTAGCGGATTCCTTCCAAAGATACTTTCGGGTGTCGTCGGGGGACAGCTGTTCCCGCACTTCATGGCGGGGATCCACAATCGCCGGACAGGCTGCGTGAACGTGTCCGTCCGGCAAGCGCGTCCGGATGGGAAGGCCGAAAAATCCTGCGCATCCGAATGTTTCAAACGGCCCCTCCCGTTCCAAATTCCGGCGAAAAGGTTCGGAACGGACGTCGATGCAGAAGATGAGCTGCACAGCCGCCTGTTGGGCACTGTCATGTGTAGGCGCAGACGACAGGTTTCTCAACAACTTCTCTTCTTGTGTATCCTCCCAGGCTTCCAGCCAAAGTCTGGGTCGAACCGTCAGGCCGAAACGACGGGCGAAAGCCAGCCGCAAGTGCCTCTCTTCCGGCGGCAGACCTAACCACCGTTCGGGTGTACATTCCCCCCAATACACCCATGCCGCCAGCCAGGGAAAGAAATCGGCGTCACCCCCGTCTTCTCCCGCTTCCGCCAAGGGGAGACGGGGGGCAATCAGCGCCCATTCCATCGAGAGGCGAATCGCCAAATATTCCGTCAGCAAACGATGCCCTTGTCCGGATTTCCGCGAACGCCAAAGCAACATACCGGCCCAGCCCGGTAGCGCCATTAGATGTTCCTCCAGATAGCGCTCCATATCCGTCCGCGCAACGCCCAGGTTCAATAGTGCCTGCTTCAATGCATCTTCCGCGCATGTCGGCATCTGTTTCAACCGTTTGCGCTGCGCCTGGCTCAGGGACGGGTCATGATGCACCAGTTTCCGCCAAGCGTTGTAAAATCCCTGTTCCCGAAACGGCATCCCCCACATGGCTTGCGATTCGTCCAAAAACAGCTTGCACCATTTGATCATGTGGCGATCCAGCACTCGTACCCAGCGGTCTTCTCCTTGCGCTTCCAGAATCGCGCTTTTCGTTCTGACCCACCTGAAAGGCATGTGATCCGACGGCGTTTTCCCATCTTTTATCCGGGCGATCAGATGTTTCATCTTCAACGAATTCATAACCTCGTGGGGAACTTGTTCGTGCCATAACAGGCCGCGGCACAAACGTTCCGCTTCGACGATGGGAATGACTGACGGCTGCTCCTTCAGCCACTTCTGAAGTCTTTCCTCCAAATAGGTCGGATCCAATTCCCCTCTTCGCAGCGCCTCACGAAACATCCTCATCGAGGGGTACAAGTCAAGACCACGGGAACTCCGCAAACGGTCGGCAACTTCTTCAAACGTCAGATGCTCCAGTCCTGCCCAGGGGTGACTTGCGACAAACGTCCGGAGAGGCCACAGCGGCGCGATGACCTGGCTCGCCCTGCCTACCAGTTCATCGACCCGCAGGTTGTCGGCGGAAGCCTCCGTATTTTTCCTATTATTTTCCGACACATTATCCACATTATCCACAGTCTGCTCAGGCAGCAGAACGGATCCTTTCACTTCATTTTCCCTCCCCACGGATGTATGCCTCAAGATACCGGGGATGGCTTTCAACCGCCCGGTCACAAGCTTCTCCGAGATGGATCAGCCTCATATACAATTTTGCCCATAAATCTGTTGAACGGCGGGCGGACAAACAAATGCCCGCTATTCCTCCGCAAGTAAGCAACAACACGATTCCGGCTTCGGCTCCCCTTGAGGTTCCGGTGGCAAGTAACGTTCCGCCCAACCATGCAGCCAGCGCGTCATAAAACGTCATCGCAGACAGCCCGAGTCCCGACAATACAAGAAATCCCACCCAGCGACCGCTGTGAAAAACGGACATTTGCCACCCGGCAAACGCCAGCGACCAGCCCAGCAACAGCGCTCGCAACAGTCTGAGCGGCTCGTGGGGAGTCGCAAGCCAAAATCCGACACCAAACGCGATTCCTCCCAGCATTCCGTAGAGGAGCCACATTTTTGAGGGGGAGTCGGACGAAAAAAGTGCCGGTTGGGATCGCGGGACAACGGATCCAGAACGTAAAAACAGGGCAGCCTTGAACAGGCCGTGAAACATCAAATGCAAGACCGCCAGCAAATAGGCTCCCAAGGCACATTGGATAAACATCATGCCCATTTGCGCCATTGTGGACGCGACAAGCTGCCGTTTGTAGTCCGGTTGAACCAGGAGAATTCCCGTTCCGACAAACACCGATACGACGGCCGGAAACAACAGCAGAGTTTGTGGAATACCGCCATCCATCAGCGGAGAAAATTTGGCCAGTAACATTCCTCCGGCATTTACCAGACCCGCGTGCATCGCGGCCGAAACTGGCGTCGGTATCACCGAAGACTCGAGTAACCATCGCTGAAACGGCCACTGGCCCGCCGGGATGATCGCGGCAAGTACAAGCAATAGGCTGATCCCCGTTGCGTGTTCCCATCCAATCCGTGTGAGCGATTCCTCCGACAATGCAAGCGAGATCCGCCAATGTCCGGTAGCCTGCCACAGCCATACGGCGGCCAACAAAAGGGAGATCCAGCTTGCGGCAAACATCTTGGCCATGAGCCGGGAAACGTTCCTGGCCGGCTCCCACTCTTTTTTTAGAGCTGCCAACTGAACCAACCCGAACAAAGGAAGTCCCCACAACAACACGAGCAGGCGCAAATCGTCGCTTAACCAGGTGACGGACGCGGCCTCCGCTGTGAGCGTCAAAAGCGAAAAGTAGAAGCGATAGGAGCGGTCTCCGTGCATATACCGTATACAAAACCGCTGGATGGTCCACCCGAGCAACCACACATAAAGCGAGATCAACCATGCAAGCCTGTCGGAGCGCCAAATCCCCATCTCCTGAGCCTGATCGGCGTTAATTAATCCGGCAAATGCCGCGGCGGCTGGCAAAGCCAGCAACAGGACGTGCAAGCGAATGTATCGGTCGGAAACGCGGGGATGGAGCAGGAAGCATGCACTGATTAACGTCACGGCCAACCCCGCAAATAGGGCAATAAGTATCGCAACGTTCAAAACGACTCTCCTCCTAACTAAAAAACCGACTATACCATCCTTTTGGAACACGCTGCTTTCAATATTGAAAGCAGGGCTCGGTACAGATGGTATAGTCGGTCTATTCTCAACAAATCCTAATGAGGACTTTTTGAAAATCTACCTTGTTCCCACATGCGATAATGGCTTACCCTGAACACATCCGGTTGAAAAACGGAAGTTCAAAAGGTCTGCCCGATATGTTGAATCAACGGTATTCGATTTCAAGATTATAACGCACTTCGATTTGAATTGCAAACATTTGCTGGCTTTTGTGTTCAGACTGAAGGAATCATGTCATTGGCGGTCACGAAATCAATTTGCACCGTAGCACTCCGGTCTCTTGACAAATACAAACCGAAACATATAAGATGAGCTCGTTAGGAATGGCTTCTACTGTCCACTATTTTACCTTCATGAGGTTTTGATATGCAAATAAAAAAAGGGGAACTGGAGGACAAAATCAGCAAAGCCCTTACCCAATGGGAAAAAGAATACCTGGGCCGCGGTTCCGTTTCGGTAAAGACGGATATTGTACGAAATATGGTCATCGTTTTACTCAAGGGGGTTTTAACCCCTGCCGAACGCAACCTGGCTCAAACGATTGAAGGGATGCTCTCCATAAAAAAAATCCGGGCCGACTTGGTGGAATCGGGCAGCGACCAACTGAAGGAGCTCCTCGCCAATTTGACAGGTTCGAACGTGACCAGTTTCTACACGGACGTCAGCACCCGAACCGGAGAACGTGTGATGGTGTTCATCCTGTCGGATAATCTGGAAGAACAATATCGGTAGATCTGCAAACGGCCATTCAGGACGGTTGAAGGAAAACCGAGAAATTTCAGACATTTTGAACCGCGCTTCACGATTCAAAATGTCGTGATGTTTCCCGGTTTTTTTATTTCAAGCATCCGTAAAGAAGCTTTGGCATATGATGCCCTTGTGCTGGCCGGAATAGGGCCAAAAGCGGAACTTGCAGGTGTTAAAGGTAAAGGGACTGCACGGATAACGAAAAAACGGAATGAGCATCTGAACAATAGGAAATGGGAGCGCTTATAGGAAGCAGGTAGCTGTAGAAGATGTCCGCTCAATAGATCCCCGCTCACAAGGAGTTGACTCACACACTGCTGTCCAGCGCGTTGCGCAAACGGCTGATTTTCGATACATTAGAGGAAACATACATACATTGGGAGGCGCTGGGATGTACGACAGATTTGCCGCTGTCGCCGAGGCTGCCGCCCGCGAAGCGGGCAACCTCATTCGGGAACGCATCGGTCAGGCGAGGGAGGTCGGCGAGAAAACTTCGAAAGTCGACCTTGTGACGGAAGTGGACAAGCAGTCGGAGTCGGTCATCCGCACAGAGTTGTTGGCCGCTTTTCCGGAACATAAAATTCTGGGGGAAGAAGGAGTGGCGCCCGGTTCCCAGGCGTCGGCGGAAGCGTTGTCGAAAGCGCTGTCGGCCGAATATTTGTGGATCGTCGACCCGATCGACGGGACGACCAATTTTGTGCACGGGTATCCCGGCTGCACCGTGTCGATCGCGTTGGCGCACCGGGGCGAAGTGATCGTCGGCGTGATCTATGACCCGCTGCGGGACGAGATGTTCACCGCCCGGCGGAACGCGGGGGCGTACCGAAACGGGCAGCGAATCTCCGTTTCGAAAGAGTACGACCTGCAGGTGAGCCTGTTGGCGACCGGCTTTCCGGGAGACAGGGGCTGGGCGCGCGATGTGAACATGCGGGGGATCGCGGCGCTGAGCCCGTTGTGCCGCAACATTCGGGCAGCCGGATCGGCCGCGCTGCACCTTGCTTATGTCGCTTGCGGACGGCTCAGCGGATTTTGGGAAATCGACCTGAACGCGTGGGATCTGGCGGCCGGCAGTTTGCTGGTGCAGGAAGCGGGCGGCGAGGTGACGGATACGGAGGGCGATCCGTACACGCTGGAGGTAAGGCATATCGTTGCCACCAACGGGCACATCCATGATGATCTGATCCGCGTGCTGAAGCAGGCGGACGGGACCGGATTTTAAAATTTGAACGGAACCTCGGATTCTACCGGGGTTTTTTGTTTCGTATAGTGAAAGTAGAGAGGGGGTTGTCTTTCGTCTGGAAGGAATTGTGAATCTTCAATGAGTTTGATATATTGGATGCGAAAACAACCTGCGGAGGAAACGATGCTGGACTGGATCCTTGCCTACCGAAAACAGGTACTGAATCTCGCGCTGTTTCTGGCGGCTGTGTTTTTGGTGTATTGCCTGTTAAAATGGTTGCTGCCGTTCGTCACGCCGCTGGTGATCGGCATGCTGATCGCACTGCTGATTGAACCGCTGGTGCGGTTTCTCCACCGGCGGATCGGGCTTCCCCGCTGGCTGTCGGCGATCGCCGCCCTGCTGCTGGTGTTTGGCGGGGGCATCGCTTTGGTGGTGGTGATCAGTGCCAAGCTGGTGGTCGAACTGGCTGATCTGGCGACGAAAATCCCCGGCTGGGCGCAGTCGGTGGTCGACCGGTTTTACGGCGATATCGCACGCCTGATCGATTTGTACTACGCGAACGTGGACCTGGCATTGCAGGCCAAAATCAACGAGAATCTGATGAATCTCGGGCAGGCGGCCGGCAAATTCGGCGTGTCCTTGGCACAAGCGGCCCTGCAGGCGGTCAGTTCGGTGCCGAATTTGATCGTGGTTTTTCTGGTGTCGCTGTTTATCAGTTATTTTATCAGCAAAGATTTGCTTCTTTTCAAGCGCAAAATCGGCGCTTGGGTGCCGGTCGGCATTCGCGAGAAAGGCCGCGTGGTGTATGAAGATTTGGCAAGCGCGATCGGCGGTTATGTGCGGGGACAGGCGATTTTGATTACGATCACCGCTGTGCAAACGCTGGCCGGACTGATGATCCTGCGGGTGCCGTACGCGTTTTCGTTCGCTTTGTTGGCCGCTTTTCTTGATATTTTGCCGTTGCTTGGCACCGGAACGCTGTTTGTGCCGTGGGCATTGTATTCGCTGCTGACGGGCGATTTGCGGCTGGGTATCGGGCTGTTGATCGTCTACGGGTTGATTGTGGTGGTTCGGCAGCTGATGGAACCGCGGATTTTGGCGAATACGATCGGGCTTGACCCGCTGGCGATGATCGTTGCGATGTATGCCGGCTATACGGCTGCCGGTTTTCTCGGCCTGCTGCTGGCTCCGTTTATCCTGATCGCGTTCCAGTCGCTTTTGAAAGTGCGGGCGTTTGATTTTATTCTGGGAAATATCGAAAAGAAACCGCCGGTCGCCCGAAAATAGGGCTGGCTGCCATTCTGTCAGGATTTGGACGGAAAAATCGGGAAGCAGCGGGAGTGGCTATGGTTCGCTTGCTGGAATTGGATGCTCGCTATGCGGATGTGTTGCGGCAGCGGTTTGCAATCGACCGGTCGGCGCTGGACGGGTATCTGGCGGAAGAAGTCCTCGGCTGGTCGATGTCGCGGCTCGTCTGTGAGGATCAGGAGATCGTCGGACTGATTCAGGTTCGCCAGTTGGATTCGGAAAAAAGGTGCGGTTTGCTTGGCACGCGGCTGATTCCGGAAGTGTGGGGCAGCGGCGTGAACGCAACTGTCAAACGGCTGATGCTGCAGCTGCTGTTTGCCGAGCGTCCGGATATTGACCGGGTGTATCTCTGTATTGAGCCAGGCAACACAAGATCCATCCGAGCGGCGCAAAAGCTGCCGTACGCGGAGGAGATCGGCGGCGCCGAAGTCCCTGACGAATTGCTTCGGGCGGCCCCGGCTTCTGTAAGGAATTATCGCTGGTTTGTGATTAGGAAGGCTGTTTTTAAAAGAAAAATTTGATCAATCTACCGTCTTGGGGATGGGGATTTCAATAAAATTAATGTTTGGAAGAAGGTTATAACTGACCATAATACACAATAGAATTTGTTGTCAAGAACCGTTTGTTATATGAGCCTAAGCTTCCATTTTGTCTGCGGTCGATGAACAGTCTTTGGAACAACGGGGCAATGGCCGGCGGTCGAGACAAATCGTTGAGTGTGAATGCGAATGCGAGTGGACGAACCTGTGGAAACGATTTTGTGGAGCGTAGCCCTGCCCGGGTTCGGGCAGATTCTGAACGGGAAGTATCTGAAAGGGCTGTTGTTTATTGGACTGGAATTTTGGATCAATCTGAATTCGCGCTTGAACGGAGTGATTATTGCGAGTTTTCACGGAGACGTATGGACGGCGGTGCAGCAGACGAACTTCCAGTGGCTGATGTTTTACCCGTGTCTATACATGTTTGCCATGTGGGATGCCTACCGGGATGCGGGCGGGGGAACCTCCCGTTTTGCCTACCTGCCGTTTGTTATGGGAGCTTATTTTGGTACGGTAGGTGTCGCCTATTCCGCAACATTGCAGATTCTGGGGGGATTGTGGGGACCCGTTTGGTTGCCGATCCTGTTTTTGCTTCTGGGCGTTGCAATCGGTCTCCTGCTGAAACAATGGTTCACAAAAATCAGCCAGAAATAGGGTGCAGAGAGTTGCGGAATCCAAACTGTTTGGTATAATACAAAGAAAGGATACGAACACGCGTTCTGTATGAGGGGAGATTCAATAACGGGGGAGAAAGAATGGAAAAACGCCGTGTCTTTACGCTGAAAAGCAAAACGGTGCTGAACCGGGTGGCTGCCCCGTCGATGCCGTTCACTTGGTCGATTAACCCATATCGAGGATGCTCGCACGGATGCGCATTCTGTTATGCAAGGGACACGCATACGTATATCGGCATGGGGACGGATGACACGTTTCGCACACACCTGTTTGTGAAAGCGGACGCGCCGGCCTTGTTGCAGCGGGAGCTGGCGAAAGGAAAATGGAAAGGCGGATGGGTGGCGATCGGAACGGCGACCGACCCGTACCAACCTTTGGAAAAGCAGCGGCAGATCACGCGGGGAATTTTGGAAGTGTTGGCATTGTACAGGATCCCTGTGACGATTACCACACGGTCGCCGCTGATTCTGCGCGATGTTACACTGTTGCAGGAATTGGGCCGCTATGCCGGCTGCTCCGTGAATATCTCAATCAACACGCTGGATGTTCAAGTGTGGCGTTCGATCGAGCCGGAATCGCCCCATCCCGAGAGCCGGTTTGCCGCCGTCCGCCAGTTGCGGGAGGTGGGCATCCGCACGGGTATTTTTCTGGCCCCTGTGCTGCCGTTCCTGACGGATGACCTGTCGACGCTGCAGACGCTGCTGCAGCGGGCGCGGGAAGCAGACGCCTCGTTTGTGGTGGCGTCGCTGTTGCGGCTGAAACCGGAAGTCAAACAGTGGTTCTTCCAACAGCTGGAATGCCAATTTCCGGATAAAGTCCCGCTGTACCGCAGCTTGTACCGGGGAACTTATGTGGATCCGCAGTACGCGAAGCGGTTCCGGGAAAAAATCGCTCCGTTGCTTGAGCAGTACGGATATGCAAAAGCGCCTGTGACGAGGGAAGACGGAGTGTCTCCGACGATGCAGGCAAGCATGCAGGCAACGGTTCGTCCGTCCGGCCGATCGCCGGTCGGCAACCAAGAGCAATTATCATTCGCTTTTTAGTGCTAGTGCTAGAGGGATGCGTTAATGCGACGCAACTGGTCTTGTAAGCTCCAATTTTCCGGTTTCCGTTGTGGGGAAAACCATGTTGCCCCTTTTGCAATCCACTTTTCCCGGTGTTCTTTATAGCTGATTCCTTCGCTTTGATCATCAAATCCGAATTGATAGCCGCAACATGCGCAAATCTCGTACGAGGGATTCCCTGCCCGGTCGTAAGGGGGCTCGCGCAGCTCGTCATACCCGCACACGGGGCAAATGTTTGGCATAAAGTTCCAACCCCTCTATTGTTTGTTGAAATAGTCGATTCCATCTTTTGGCTTGAAAAACGTTTTAATGATCCCGTCTTTTGTCACCGCAGCAAATTCATTTGTGGTTTTGTTGTAGTAGAGCCGGTCCCCGTTCGAGCGCGTTTTCGTCAAAATCGAATCGCCCGGCGGTGATGTAACGAGGGTTTGCGCTCGTTTGAGGTATTCTTGCTTGCTGATGTTGCCAAATTCCTTCTGTTCGATCACATGTTTTTGGTAGTGGCTGTCCAGTTGTTCCTGTGAAGCGAATTGCGGAACGGCGTTTGACTTTTCGGCCGCGCAGCCTGTGAGCAGGACGATGCACAAGAACAGCAGGCCGAGCCATTTGCATCGCTTGATTGTACCGTACATTGCAACCTCCCTGGTCCAGAACGAACTGTCGACTGAGACATCGGAGCCCGTGTGCTTCCGCTTTGTGAGAGCGTTGCACGATGTTGAAAGGCTCCATCGCACGATGCGGCCCTTTGTTCAGGCACAGATTGCACGCACCTACTATCAATATGACACCTCGCAAAGATTTTGTAAACTGACTTGCAGAGTATCGTGTGAGGTGACGGGACTATGCGCGGAACCCGGTTGGCTGTGGTATACTAGACCTGCCGAATTGGGACCGCTTCGCCAGAAGTACTTCGAAAGGAGCTTTTTTATGGAAGTGTTGAAAATTACGCCGCGGGGCTATTGTTATGGAGTGGTTGATGCGATGGTACTGGCCCAACAGGCGGTCAAGGACCTGAATCTGCCTCGCCCGATTTATATACTTGGCATGATTGTGCACAACCAGCATGTGGTGGAAGCGTTTGAGCAGCAGGGCGTCATCACCCTGGACGGTGGAAATCGGCTTGAGTTGCTTGAAAAAATCGACAAAGGTACGGTGGTGTTCACGGCGCACGGGGTGTCGCCGGAAGTTCGTCGGCGCGCCCGCGAAAAAGGACTGACGATTATCGACGCCACTTGTCCGGATGTGACGAAAACGCACGAACTGATTCGCGAGAAGACGGCTGAAGGATACGAGGTGCTCTACATCGGGAAAAAAGGGCATCCGGAACCGGAGGGGGCGATCGGCGTCGCGCCCGATCGCGTCCACTTGGTCGAGAAACTTGAGGATCTGCAGCGCATCCGGATCACAAGCGATAAAATTTTGGTAACCAATCAGACCACGATGAGCCAATGGGATGTGAAAGAACTGATGAACAAAATTCTCGAGGTCTACCCGCACGCGGAGATCCACAACGAAATCTGCCTGGCGACGCAGGTGCGGCAGGAGGCGGTGGCGGAGCAGGCGAAACAGGCGGATGTCGTGATCGTCGTCGGTGATCCCCGCAGCAACAACTCTAACCGGTTGGCGCAGGTAGCGGAAGAAATGGCAGGCGTCCCGGCCTACCGCGTGGCGGATGTGACAGAGATCGATCCACAGTGGCTGATCGGCAAGAAAGTGGTGGGCGTCACCTCCGGTGCGTCGACTCCGACGCCGATTACGAAGGAAGTGATCGACTGGTTGGAGCAGTTTGACCCGGACAACCCGGCGACATGGAAGAAACGGCGGACGGTCAATCTCGACAAATTGCTTCCGGCGTTCCGGGTCCGAGAGTAGGTCTGGAAGCGGCCGATTATTGCAGCCGCTGGAATAAACGGGGTGTGGATATTCGAAGGAATCTAGTGGGAAGAATTTGAATGAAACACAGCGGAAATATGATACGAGGGAGGGGTTGGCCGTGAAAAAACCGATGATTGCACTCGCCATTGTTTTTGCACTGTCTGTCACCCAGTCATCGCAAGCACAGGTTCAGCAAGCAGCCGGGGACAGCCAATATGCCTCGAACGAGTCGCCTGAGAGGGAATCTCTGATCGAGAAAATCCTCAATCTGATCGGGCTGAGAGAGGAAGCGCAAACGCTGTTGGAAAAATTGCGAAGCCGCATGGAAAGCGGCGAAAGGGGACGACCGATGCCTTTTCAAAAAGTGGATCTTGCGACAACCGGTCCGGCGGTGCAAACGTGGGTGGCCGGCCAAAAACCGATACCCGGAGTTCATTCCGCGATGATCGAGGGAAAAACCTACATCCTGGTGTCGCGGGGCGAGAAGCCGAATCCGGGCTATGGAATCGGGATTCGCAACGTAATTGAGGAACCGGACCGGCTCGTGGTGCAGGTGGATCTTCGCAACCCGGAGCCCGGCATGATGTATGCGCAAGTCATCACCACGCCGATCGATGTGGTGGAAATCCCGCAGACGAACAAGCCGGTGGTGCTGGAAAACATGATTGAATAGCAACGGACATGGGCCCCATTTTTGAAAAGCACTCGATCGTCATATGTGTTATATTGAAAATACGCACATTAGCTGTTCCCTGCCGACGGAGGATAGGTTGACAGATGGAAAAATTAAAGCCGAAAAAAGTGTATGAACAGGTGGCCCAGCACATTCAATCGCTGATCGAGCAGGGCGTGTATAAACCGGGCGATAAGCTGCCCACGCTGGTCGAGATGGCGGAGTTGCTGAATGTCGGACGGGCGACTGTCCGCGAGGCGTTCTCTGCGCTGCAGGCGAAAGGGCTGATCGAGATCCGGCACGGCGAAGGCTCATTCGTCAGAAGCATCGATCTGGAACAGTTGCAGGAGCCGATGAGCATCGCTCTGATGCGAGGGGACGATTTGCTCGAACTGCTGGAAGTACGAAAAATCCTCGAGGTGGGAGCCGCCGAACTGGCCGCCCGCAACCGGACGGAAGCCGATCTGGAAGACATGCGCCAGGCGCTTGATGTGATGGGAGCCCATCAGGAATCGGAGCCAGAGAGCGTGGAAGCCGATTTTCAGTTTCACATGGCGGTGGCGAAAGCATCCGGCAACTCCATGCTGATTTCGCTGATCCAGACGATCGCTCCGACGATGCAAAGCACGATGAACCGGTCGCGGAGCATTTCCGGTCCGCCACGCGACCTGTTGTACGATCACATCCAGGTGTACCGTGGCATCGAAGCGAAACAGCCGGAAGCTGCCCGCCAGGCGATGTACAACCATATCGACCGGGTGATGCAGCGGGTCAAATCCCATGTGGTACAAGCAAAAGAAGGGGAGTCCTGAAGGAATTCACCGACTTTTGCTTTTTTGTTATGCTTTTTTATGTTCAGGTCATCATACCTCTATGATATACTGGTAGATAACAGGATTCCTGCGGCACAAGTTCGGTACAGCGGCAATCGTGTGCGGTCATGGTATCACATGTGGTGCCGCGGTGCCGGGATGAGGAGGAACCGCGATGCTGAAACCGCATATAGCAAAAGAGCTGCGGGCGATCGTTGGGGACAACTGGGTGATGGACACCCCGGAAGATTGCCTCGCCTATTCGTATGACGCCACTCCGCTCTACCAGAGCCTGCCGGATGGTGTGGTGATGCCGGCTTCGACGGAGGAAGTGGCGGCGATCGTGAAAGTGTGTGCACGGGAAAATCTGAAGATTGTGTCACGTGGATCCGGGTCGAATCTGTCGGCCGGAACGGTTCCCGTAGAAGGTGGTCTGGTGATCGTGCTGACGAGGATGAACCGGATCCTTGAGATCGACCAGGACAATTTGACGGCCACGTTTCAGCCGGGGGTGATCACTGCCCATCTGCACCGTGAAGTGGAAAAAGTGGGCCTGTTCTACCCGCCCGACCCCGGCAGCATGAACATCTCAACGCTCGGCGGCAACATCGCGGAATGCGCCGGCGGCCTGCGCGGCCTCAAATACGGCGTGACCAAAGACTATATCATGGGCCTGCAGGCGGTGCTGCCGAACGGCGAGATTCTGCGCACCGGCGGTAAATCGGCGAAAGATGTGGCCGGTTACGACCTGACAAAGCTGCTGGTCGGTTCGGAAGGAACGCTGGCGATCATCACCGAAGCCACCGCAAAATTGATTCCGCTGCCGGAAAGCAAGCGAACCATGCTGGCGATGTTCCGGGATCTGACCGGTTCGGCCCGCGCCGTCTCGCGGATCATTGCTGAACGGATCATTCCGGCCACGCTCGAATTTTTGGACAATCCGACGATCCGGGTGGTCGAGGACTTCGCGCGGATCGGTCTGCCGACCGATATGGGTGCGATTTTGCTGATCGAGCAGGATGGTCCGGAAGCGGTGGTCGAGCGCGATATCGCCAAGATCGCCGACATCTGCCGGAAAGAGGGAGCGGTCGAAATGAAAGTGGCTGACACGCCGGAAGAGGGCGCACAGCTGATGCAGGCTCGCCGGTTTGCGCTGTCGGCATTGGCACGCGTGCGGCCGACCACGATTCTAGAAGACGCCACTGTCCCCCGCGCCCGGTTGGCGGAGATGGTGGAGAGAATCAATGAGATCGCGCAAAAATACGGCGTGCAGATCTGCACGTTCGGCCATGCCGGAGACGGCAATTTGCATCCGACCTGCATGACTGACGAACGGGATCGGGATGAGATAGTGCGGGTCGAGCGGGCGTTTGAGGAAATTTTCCTGGCGGCGATCAAACTGGGCGGCACGATCACCGGTGAACATGGAGTCGGCATGGCGAAAATGAATTATCTGTCACTCAAAATCGGCGAAGCGGGCATCGAGCTGATGAAGGCGCTGAAGCGGGCGATCGACCCGCAAAATCTGATGAATCCCGGCAAGCTGTTCGCCAGGGACAATCGGCGCCGGGTCGTGGTCAACGGCGGCGCTCCGGTTCAGCAGCACGCCCGGGGAAATGGATGTGGATGCGATGAACACACAGCCAGCTAACGACATTCTCCAATTGATGGAGACGATGCATTATGATGAGATTCTCAACTGCATGCGGTGCGGCTTCTGTCTCCCCGCCTGCCCGACGTACCGGGAGACGGGAAAAGAGACCGCATCCCCCCGCGGCCGGATCGCGATGATGAAAGCGGTCGTCAATGGTCAGTTGGACATCTCGGAAAAATTCGATTCTGACATGTACCTGTGCCTTGGCTGCCGCGCTTGCGAAACGGCATGTCCGGCCGGCGTCCCGTACGGAAAGCTGATCGAAGGGGCGCGGGAAGTGGTGGAGACCTATCGCAAACGGCCGATTTTCATCCGGCTTGTCCACAATCTGACGATGCAGCGGCTGTTTCCTTATCCCAACCGCATGCAAAAACTCGGCAGTCTGCTGTACTTCTATCAAAAATCAGGCTTGGCCACCCTCGCACGCAAGAGCGGTATCATGAAACTGTTGCCCAGGAGCATGGCGGAAATGGAAAAAGCCGTGCCGCAAGCGGCTTCACCGGCGGAGCGAAAAGCACGCCAGCGGTTTGTGCCGGCGAAGGGAGAAAAGCGGATGACAGTCGGCCTGTTTACCGGTTGCGTGATGGATGTCATGTTCTTTAACACGAATGAAGCCACCGCCAAGCTGTTGTCCGCTTTTGGCTGCGATGTGGTGTACATCGAGGGGCAAACCTGCTGCGGCGCCTTGCATGCGCACGCCGGTGACAAGGAGGCGGCCAAACAATTGGCGAAACAAAACATCGAAGCGTTTGAAGGTTCCGGTGTCGAGGGACTGGTTAACAATGCGGGCGGTTGCGGTGCCGCATTGAAGGAATATCACCATTGGTTTCAAGGGGATCCGGAATGGGAACCGCGCGCCCGACGGTTTGTGGAGGCCCAGCGGGATGTGAATGAACTGCTGGCCACCTTGCCATTGCCCAAAATGCGCCCCCTGCCGTGCCGGGTGACCTATCAGGATTCCTGCCATCTGGCGCACGGGCAGAAGGTCCGCTGGCAGCCGCGGGAACTTCTGAAGAGCATTCCGGGCATCGAGTATGTCGAATTGCCGGAGGCGGATCGCTGTTGCGGATCGGCCGGCATTTACAACATCACCAATTTTGACATGTCAATGCGGATTCTGGACGGAAAAATGCAACAGGTGAAAGAGACGAAAGCGGATCTGGTCGTCACGTCAAACCCCGGCTGTCTGTTGCAAATGCGGGCTGGCATTGTGCGCGCCGGGTTGCAAGACCGGATGCGGGCGGTGCATATTGCCGATCTGTTGTACGAGGCGGTGGCAGAACCAGCGCCATAAACGACGAAAGCCAGGCGGCGAGCATGCGCAGTTGGGCGGCAAGTGCGTGACAACACAAGTACGTGACAGCATTGACAAGAAGGAAAGATTCAATACAATAGAGTTTAAACGTTTTCCGAATGATCGGTGATCGACTCCCTGGTACCCATTTACTTTAGCGGGCTGTTATGAGACATGACAGTCCGAAAAGGTAAACTTGGGGATGAGGACGTAGATGGCGATAAGTCGGTGCAGTTCACCGTTTTTTGGTGAAGGAGGAAAAAATGCGCAGCTCAAAAGGGGAGTTGGAGGACAAGATTAGCAAGGCATTGACGCAATGGGAGAAAGAATACCGATATCAGCACGAGAACCGGGGAACGCATCATCGTATTTATGCTTGAGGAACCGTTGCAAAACTAGATCTTCTCAGGTAGATCTTCAAACAACGGCACATCTGCGTGGATGAGGTTGGTTGAAGATAAACCGGCAAATTTCCGAATAGGGGATGGTCTATCAGATCATTCGCAATTCGGAGATTGCCGGTTTTTTTCTTGCAAAAAATATAAAAAATATAGAAACAGGGAGTGGATGAATATGTATGACATTATTTTGCAAAACCTGCTATCGCCGAGCGTGTTGTTTTTCGCTCTGGGATTCATCGCATCCGTCACGAAATCAGACCTGAAATTCCCGTCAGGTCTCAGTGAGTCTCTCAGTCTGTATCTTTTGATTGCGATCGGCTTCAAAGGAGGCATCGAACTTTCCGATCAATCTGTCCAAAATCTGATCGGTCCCATGGCAGGAACCCTGTTCCTGGGAGTGGTCATTCCATTGTTCGCGCTGATTCTTGGCCGCTGGATCCGTTTGGATTTACACAACTCGATCGCTTTGGCGGCCACTTATGGATCGGTCAGCATCGTCACATTCGGGGCTGCTATCGCTTTTCTCAACAACGCTGGAATTAAATATGAAAGCTTTATGAACGCCATGGTGGTTTTATTGGAAAGTCCCGCCATCCTCGTTTCTTTGGTGCTGTATGGCATATTGCAAAATGTAAAATCGGTATCCCTCGGATATGCGGGAACTCATGAAAGGACCACCCAGACCTCTTTATTTGGAATAAAATGGATGGACAGGAACGTACTGAGAGAAAGTTTGTTGGGCAAAAGCGTTTTGCTGATGTTGGGAAGCCTGTTCATCGGTTTGATTGTCGGGCAACGTGCCCTGCCGATTGTAAAACCGCTTTTTTTCGACTTGTACCAAAGCATTCTGGTGCTGTTTCTGCTGAACATGGGGCTTTTGGCGGGACAACGTGTGACCGAACTTGGTGAACATGGCCTGAAACTGGTGTCTTTAGGCATCGTGATGCCGATTCTGTTTGGCACCTTGGGTGTTTGGGTCGGAAAAATGAGCGGACTTTCCCTCGGTGGAATGACGGTTATGGGAGTGATGGCTGGCAGCGCTTCCTATATTGCGGCACCGGCTGCATTGCGCACCTCCGTGCCGGAAGCCAATCCGTCGATCTATTTGGGGTTATCCTTAGGCGTGACTTTTCCTTTCAATCTTGTGGCCGGGATTCCGCTTTACTACCATATTGCCCAATGGATCGGGTAAACGCAGCTTCGGGTTGGTGATATTGCTGGATAAGGCATGGAAATCGACGCAGTAGGAAGCCGGTCCTGTCCGAGAAGTACGGACCCTCAATGAGAGGGTCCTTTTTCCATTGTGGTAAGTCATCGCGCCAAGCGGATGATTGTTCAGGCGATCCACCTGGCCACCAGATAGGCGGCTCCCGCCGCGAGTCCTCCCACGAGGGTGGTTTGCCACGCGCTCTTGAACGGGCGGGTGCCGCTGAATTTTCCTTTGACGAGCCCGAACACAAACAACGCGATCAGCGTCAGGATCACAGAAACGAGCAACGCGGTTTGCGCATGGTCGGTAAACATATAGGGCGCGAGCGGGATCAATCCACCGGCGATGTAGGAAAGGCCGATCGTCAGTGAGCTGTTCCTTGCCCGTTTCGGTTCCGGTTCGACGAGGCCGAGTTCAAACTTCATCATAAAATGGATCCAGCGGTTCGGATCTTTGCAAATGGCATCCACGGTGGACGGGATGTTTTCTTCCGGCATCCCAAACTCCCGCAGAATCTCGGCCACTTCTTCCCGTTCGCGGTGGGGAAGTTCGACGATTTCCCGTTTTTCTCGCTCCAATTCGGAAAAATAATGTTCCCGCTCGGAACGGGCGGCCAAATATCCGCCTAACCCCATGGCGATGGAACCGGCGGCAATCTCGGCCAGGCCGGCAATCACCACCAGACTGGTGTTTGTGACCGTCCCGGACAAGCCGGCAGCCAAAGCAAACGGCACGGTCAGCCCGTCCGTCAGGCCGATCACGATATCGCGGATCACATCGGGCGCCTCGAAATGTTTCTCGACATGTTCCGTGTGTGGCATTGTATCCTCTCCCATCACTCCAGGTTTGTTACAAAACAAAATGGTTTCTCCTTTTTGCTCGACTTGCTTTTCACTATCATACCAAAGCGTGTCTGTATAACAAGCGGCAAGAAAGGTGAGCAGGCGAGGATTTGGCATGATATGGGAGGATCCGTCGGCGTCGAGGGCCTGGCGGAAACCATCTGTGCGGCCGCGAGGTGCATAACGCGGATGGGGTCTATCCGCTGATTGAAGACGAGCCGCGCGTGAAATGGGTCTAACCGGATGATTGGCGAAAACGCCGTATGGGGAGGGAGACGATCATGAACAGGCTGCAAAACGCAGTTACAGACCTTTATCCGTCGCGGGTGAACGAGAAGCCGGCCATCCTGGAACGGAAAGATCCTGTCATCTACGCGGATGCGAGCCAGGGGCCGCTGGATGCGGAACAGCTCGCATGGTATGAAAAAAACGGGTATCTGTTCTTTGAACGCTTGTTTTCCACGGAGGAGGTGCAGGAGCTGCGCGACGAACTGCGCCGGATCTGGCAGGACAATCGCGATTCGGACGCGAAAGAGGTGATCCGCGAGCCGGAGAGCCGGGAAATCCGGTCGGTGTTTGCCGTCACTGCACGCTGCCGCGCAGCAACGTGTTTTTTGTGTACAACAGCGTGGAAAACAAACCAAACCGGTCACACCGTTCTCCGGCCAGCAGCCGCGCCCGGAATATATTGCGACGCGGGTGTTTATTTTGTGATTTTTGCACCCTACTTTGGCTAATAATTCATAAGCACAAGAAGCCTCCATCTCCACTTTAGAGTGGTTTTGGAGGCTTCTTCATTCAAATTTTGGGACGGACTGATTTTAGGGTTACCTTTTGGCGCATCTCTCTATATTTACAACGATATTTACAACGGGAAGAGAAAATTGTCACCTACACAAATCGTTCAATAAGTGAACTATCCGGTCAATGGTGACTAGGTAGGTAACATTGCACGAAACTGCTCGACACTCCTAAAACACACGAAGTTACTTCGATTTTAAAGTACCGCCAAAATTTTTTCTTGTTTAGAGAAAAAATTTCACTTGCATCAAAATGTTTTTTTCCTATATAATAAAGTCAGAAAATATTATAGATTATAAGGAGTCAATATGGACGGGATTTACGAAAAAATTCGACATTACCGGACTCAACAGAACATGACTCTAAAAGATCTGGCGGAGAGAACGGGTCTTTCCATCAGCTTTTTGTCTCAGGTGGAGCGAGGTGGATCGTCTCTGGCAATTACTTCGTTGCAGAAGATTGCCCAGGCGCTTGGAGTACCAATCACACAGTTTTTCGAAAGTGATGCAAATCAGAATTACATGGTTTCGGTGGCCGATCGGAAGCCTTTCCAGATCGAAGGCTCAAGCACAATTTATTGCCGGTTAAGCGGAGAGATATCCGGGCGCTTATTGGAGCCGTTGCTGGTTACCTTAAATCCGGGCCAAGGACAGGAGACGCCCTACTCTCATCCGGGAGAAGAGTTTTACTTTATTTTACAAGGGGGCGTGGTCATGGTAATTGACGGAAAAGAGTACCGGCTGGGCGAGGGGGACAGTATACATTTTCCATCCCATCTGCCGCATTACTGGTTTAATCCAAGTCAGGACAAACCTGCACAAATTTTAAGTGTGCTGACACCTGCAATTTTTCCATAATGGAAAATCTGCAAAATCTAATCCAATGAACGGAGGATGCGTCATGAGAGTCGCAACTGACATCGGAGGAACATTTACCGACCTGGTCTATGTGGATCATGAGGGGCGGATCGGAGTAGCGAAAAGCGACACGACTCCGCCGCATTTTGAACAGGGTGTAATGGACGTGATCCGGAAAGCGGGTCTCCGGGAGGAAGACATTCAGGACTTCATTCATGGCACCACAGTCATTATCAACGCGTTAACGGAGCGGAAAGGTGTGAAAACCGGTCTCATTACGACGAAAGGATTCCGCGATGTACTGGAGATCGGACGGGGCAACCGGCCTGATTTGTTCAACATTCATTACAAGAAGCCGGTGCCGTTTGTACCTCGTTATCTCCGTTATGAAGTCGAAGAGCGCCTCAACTACAAGGGGGAGGAACTGGTACCCCTTAACCGGGAAAACTTGCGTAATGCAGTGGAAGCCCTTCGAAAAGAAGGTGTGCAGGCAATCGCTGTTTGTTTCCTGCATGCATATGCCAACCCTTCGCATGAACAGGAAGCGGTTGCTTTGATCAAACAGGTATGGCCGGAGGTCGCGGTAACTGCCTCTCATGAGGTAACGAAAGAATGGCGGGAATACGAACGAACCAGTACCGCGGTTTTGAACAGTTACGTAAAACCGATTGCAGCCAAGTACATCGACTCACTGGAAAAGAAGCTGGAAGAGATCGGTGTGGGCGGCAACAAATACATCATGCAGTCGAATTCAGGAACAACCACATTTGAACAAGCGAAACAGTCCCCGATCCATATGGTCGAATCGGGACCGGTTGCGGGAATTTTTGGGGCGGCAATGCTCGGAAAACTGCTTGGAGAGAAAAACATTATCGCGTTCGATATCGGCGGAACCACCGCGAAATGCTCATTGATCGAGTCAGGTGAAGTCAAAGTCACGACCGATTACAAGATTGAATGGGACCGACGCCATGCCGGTTATCCCATCAAGGTACCAGTTGTCGATATCGTTGAGATTGGTAACGGCGGGGGATCGATTGCCTGGATCGATGAAGTGGGCTCGCTGAAAGTGGGTCCGCAGAGCGCCGGAGCCATGCCGGGACCGGTCGCTTATGGACGAGGCGGCACGGAACCAACCACCACCGATGCGAACTTAATCACTGGTCGGTTAAGCGCGAAAAACTTTCTTGGTGGCGAGATTCAAGTTGATGTGGAAGCTACCCGCCGCGCCATTGAAGAAAAAGTGGCCCGTCGTTTAGGCGTTTCGGTCGAGGAAGCAGCGCTTGGCATTATTCGCATTGCAAACGCCAATATGCTCAACGCTCTTAAATTGATTTCCGTTCGAAGAGGCTACGATCCGCGCGATTTCACTTTGGTGGCGTTCGGGGGAGGCGGATCGATGCATGCGATGGCACTCGCCAGAGAATTGAAAATCAAAAAGGTGATTGTGCCGGTTGCTGCTTCCGTATTTTCTGCGTGGGGGATGTTGATGACCGATTTGCGTCACGATTACATTCAAACGTATATCCGGCGGACCCATCAACTTTCGATGGATGAATTGAACACCGAGTGGGAACGGTTGGAGGCACAAGCGATTTCCCAATTCGAATCAGAACATATACCTTCTGATAAAGTGGTGTTTGTTCGTTACGCTGATATGCGCTATCTCGGCCAGGAACATACGGTAAAGGTTCCTGTTCCGGGTGGCGTATTGGATATAACCGGATTGCAGGAAGCGGAACGCCGTTTCCACGAGTTGCATGAACAGCATTACACGTTCAAGCTGGAAGGTGCACCCATAGAAATTGTCAATCTGCACCTGACTGCCCTTGGCACCGTCCAGAAACCAACTCTTTCTAAGTTGGAGAAAATAGGGGGATCGGTCGACGAGGCACTGAAGGAAATACGACCGGTTTTGTTTGAAACGTTTGGCTGGCAGGAGACACCGGTATTCGACCGTGCCCGGATGGGAGCCGGAATAACAGTTCAAGGGCCTGCAATTGTAGAGGAATCATCTGCATCTACCGTTGTAGAGCCGGGGCAAACGTTAAGTGTTGATGAGTATGGCAACCTGATGATTGATACGGGGGTGTAAAAGATGACTCAGACCACCACACGAAAAATTGACCTGTTTACACTTGAAATTGTAAAGGATTCACTGATTGCGATCGGCGACGAGATGTTTCTTACACTGGCCCGCACCAGCATGAGTCCGATCATCTATGAGGTACTTGATTTTGCAAGCGGTCTTACGGACGCAAAGGGACAGCTGTTGACGCAAGGGAACGGAGTGACCGGGTTCCTTGGCATGCTGACATTTGCTGTCAAAGAAGTGATAGAGAAGTTTGGGAAAAAGGGACAACTCAAGCCAGGGGACATCATTATCATCAATGATCCCTATGGTGGCGGCGGATCTCACCTATCTGACGTCGGGTTGGTGATGCCCATTTTCTATCAAGGCGAGCTGGTAGCTTTCTCAGCGAACAAAGCGCATTGGACGGAGGTAGGCGGTAAGGATCCGGGGAGCTGGACGACCGATTCGACAGAAATCTACCAAGAAGGTTTGCAATTGCCCTGTGTGAAACTGTTCGATCAAGGAGTATTAAACCAGGCTCTCGTTGACATCATCGCTGCGAACGTCAGATTTCCCGATCTGTCGTTGGGAGACATGTGGGCACAGGTGGCTGCTCTTCGGACTGGGGAGAAACGGTTTAATGAACTGTGCGAAAAATATGGAAAAGAAGTGGTTCTCGCAAGTATTGAGTATCTGCTTGACCATGGTGAACAGCTTGCCCGCAAGGAACTTCAAAAAATCCCAAACGGGGTGTATGAGGCGGAAGACTGGATTGATGACGACGGAATCGGCAACGGACCGTTCAAGGTACAGGTTAAGATTACGATTACCGATGACGAATTTGTCTGTGATTTTCGGGGGAGCCATCCGCAGGTACCGGGTCCAGTGAATTGCAGCGTCACCGCTTTGGTTTCGGCTGTTCGGGCGATCTATGTGGGCATCACCAACCCCAGTCAGGATATCAATGATGGGATTTTCCGTCCATTAAAGATCTTGTACGATCCCAAGTCAATTTTTTCGGCGGAACGACCGGCTCCGGTTTCCACCTACTGGGAGACAATGCTTTACGCAGCTGATTTGATCTGGAAGGCACTTGCTCCTGTTCTGCCTGATCGTTTGACGGCGGGGCATTTGCTCAGTGTATGCGGTGTGGTTGTGTCCGGCATCCATCCTGATACGAAAGAGCCGTTTTTAATTGTGGAGCCGTCGGCTGGAGGTTGGGGTGCCGGCCTTGGCAAGGATGGGGAAAACGGACAGTTCTGCATTGGAGACGGAGAGACTTACAATGTTCCGGTGGAAGTTGCCGAGACCCGTTACGGCGTGATGGTGGAAGAATACAGTCTGCATACAGACGGTGCCGGAGCCGGCGAATACAGGGGAGGAATCGGCCTTGTACGATCTTACCGGGCTTTAAGTGACGGGACTACAATCACCGCCACGTTCGGCAGACACAAATATCTGCCTTGGGGGATGAATGGAGGGCTCCCGGGAAGCAACAATTATGTCCAGATTATTAAACAGAACGGTGAAATGTCTGAACCGTTTGGCAAATGCGCCCGGTATCCACTGAACAAGGGGGATGTTGCACGCCTTGTAACGGCAACGGGTGGCGGGTATGGAAATCCATTTAAGCGACCGGCTGAAAAAGTCGCTTCGGACGTCAAAAACGGTTATATCTCTATTGAACAGGCCAAGGAAAAATACGGTGTGATCGTTGATCCGGAAGCATTTGAGGTGACCGGCTTTACAAAAGAAAGACTGGAGGCCAACTGATGGTTATTGTGCATGCGGGAGGGATCGAAGCGGAAGATACGTCGGGAGCTAAAATAAGAACCCTGTTAACGAAAGACGCAGTAGCGAAAGGACGGGCGACTTTCGGTATTGTGATAATTCCTCCCGGTACCCGCATCCCGCTGGAAGGAACAGGTTCACATGCCGAGGATGAATATTCCTATGTGATCAGTGGATCCTTGATTGTCGGGAGCGGAGAGCGGGAATACCGGGTTCAGGCGGGGGACGCCACGTTGATTCCGGCGGGGGTACCGCATTGGGCCTACAATGACGGAAATGAGGAGGTGATGATTGTATGGACGCTTGTCAACAGGGATTAAAAAAACGTATTCTCTGGATCAATCCTGTTGCCACCAACCTCTATGACGAGACGATGCTTGAGATGTTTTGTAGCCGCTCACGCTATTTGGCGGTGAATTTCTCACCGCCATTGTCGTGAGCGCTCTACCGTCAATCCGCCAGCCGAGTGAGCGCTGTGTCGACAGTCATCGCAGGCACGAGAAAGCAGCCGGTTAACCGACTGCTCCCCGTTGCCGATCCAGGTCCGTCAGTACCCGCTGGATGTGGCTGTCTTCCACCACGTC
>NZ_AQXL01000103.1 GCF_000376225.1 Effusibacillus pohliae DSM 22757 | reverse complement strand
GTTACGATCACCAGCCGCTCGAGTTTAACGCCAAGGAAAACCCCGATCATCTGAAATGGCTGCACACGATGATTTCCAATGCCAAAGCGTTTATCGGCGGTACTTACCATGGCTTGGCTTCCAAGCACCTGCAATCGTATTTGGATGAATTTTGCTTCCGCACCAACCGCAGACGGTTTGAAGGCCAGTTGTTCAATCGACTGCTGACAGCCTGTGTTTCAACCGACACCATCACCTACCAGAAGCTCACATCATGACCTTAGCGGAGCTAACTTGATATTCAAATTTTATTATTACGAACACCGCCAGAAAAACGGCTGGCTGATTCCGCCGGTTGAAACGTTTGTGGAAAACCTGGCGGAACGGGGCTGGGGCGGAAACTGTTACATCCTCAATTTCAACTTTGGCGAGTTGCTGCAATCCCTTGGCTTTGATGCAGCTTTGATACGCGTTCGCCCCAATCACGCAGCGATTATGGTGACATTCGAGGGAACCGCCTACTATGTGGATGTCGGATATGCAGCCCCGCTTTTTCACCCGGTTGATTTGGCAGCGGAGCCCTATCTGTCCGCTTTTGACGAGGAAATTTTCTTCAAGAAGCTGGCAGAACGACAGTTTGAAATCAACCGGAAGCGCAGCGGCGTTTCGTTTGTGACCAAGCAGATCGAATGGACCCCTTTGTCGGCGGCCGATTTTCAACTAGAAGTGGAACTTTCGTTTCAGGATACGGACGACAATCTGTTTATGCGCGGGATTCACGCCACCCTGTTCCAAGGCGGCCGTTGTTATACGCTGCGTAATGATACATTGATCGTCAAGCATTCGACCGGCAGTGAAGAACACCGATACGGAGATCGGGAAAAATGGCTGGCGATGGTCTCCGGTATCTTCGGATTTGATCGGGATCTGCTTAACCATGCGTTATCGTTTTTGGAGAAAAGGTGCCTGCCCATTTTCAAGTAGATACCAAAAGTTGGAACGCTCCTGTATACTAAAGGTAGTCGGGTAAGGGAAGGAGATCGCAATGATCATGGCGCTTTTGATTCTTGTTTTCTTGTTGTTTGCAGGTCTAACCGTTTTGGTGGGCGATCGGCCGGCTGCGGACAGCAGGAAACGATCCGCCGGATTGATCCCGCCGACCGATGGCGGAACCGGTTACATCGGAGACAGCAGCCTGTCCGATTGTCATCATCACGGTTCATCATTTGCCGGCTGGGGCGGCGACGGAGGAAGCGTGTCCGATGGAGATGAGTTCTACAGCATGCGGCCAGCATCTATCATGAAGGAGGCAGACGGGTAATGGAGATCCAGATTTTTCGCGATGTGCGCATTCCGATGCGGGACGGCATCGCCTTATCGGCCGATATTTACCGGCCGAAACAGGACGGCCGCCACCCAGCGATCGTCGTTCGCACTCCGTACGGCAAGACCAGCAAGGAGATCCATGCGAACGGGTGCTATTTTGCTGAACATGGATATGCCTATATCGTCATGGACGTCCGCGGGCGGGGCGATTCGGACGGCGAATTTGTGCCATACCGCAACGAGGCGCAGGATGGGCACGACAGCATTGAATGGGTGGCTGCACAACCCTGGTGCACCGGTGATGTGGGCACGATGGGCGGTTCCTACCTGGCCCGCATCCAATGGCTGACAGCGCTGACCCAGCCCCCTCACCTGCGGGCGATGATCTGCATAGTATCCCCGTCCGATCCGTTCGTGGAATGGCCGACCGGCATCCCGATCCCGTTTCACCTGTGCTGGCTGTACATGACAAGCGGCCGCATCATGCAAAATGTGGACGTGGTCGATTGGGAGTCGGTCTACCAACACCTGCCGCTCGTGACGATGGACGAGGCGACCGGCCGCCGCATCGAGCATTGGCGGACAGAGTTTGAACACCCGTATCTCGACGACTGGTGGAAACAGATCTGCTACCAATCCTCTTTTCACAAAATCGACCTGCCGGTCCTCCATATCTCCGGCTGGTATGACGACGAACAGGTCGGCACGCCGCTCAACTTCATCGGCATGACCCACCACGCGGCGACGGAAAAGACGAGAAACAGCCAAAAGCTGCTGATGGGCCCCTGGCCGCATCAAATCAACCGCTCGACTAAACTGGGGGAGCTCGATTTCGGTCCCGACTCGCTGATCGACCTGCGCGGCTACCAACTGCGCTGGTTCGACTATTGGCTGAAAGAGAAGCAAAATGGTATCATGGACGAACCGCCGGTTCGCATTTTCGTCATGGGGGACAACAAATGGCGGGGCGAACACGAATGGCCGCTCGCCCGGACCGTGTGGACAAAATACTATATCCACAGCCTCGGACACGCCAACAGCCGATTCGGCGACGGTTGGCTGTCGGTAGAGCAGCCAAACACCGCTTTGGCCGATGCGGATACGCAACCGGACCTCGCGAAGCCCGCGTCTCCCCGCCGCACCGATCAGGAAGCGGCAGAAGCCGCATCCGATCGTTATTTGTACGACCCGAGCCGGCCGGTGCCGTTTATTTCCGACATGACATCGGCTCAAATCGGCGGACCGGACGACTATTCGGCGATCGAACGGCGGGACGATGTGCTGGTGTACAGCACCCCACCGCTGGCGGAAGATGTCGAAGTGACAGGGCCGATCAGGATGGAACTGTATGCTGCGTCGAGTGCGAAAGACACCGATTTTATGGTCAAACTGCTCGACGTGTGGCCGAACGGATTTGCGCAGCGCTTGACGGACGGCATGGTCAGGGCCCGGTTTCGCGAAGGCATGGAACACCCTTCGCTGATCGAACCGGGCCGGATCTACAAATATGAGATCGACTGCTGGAACACGTCGCATGTTTTCAAAAAGGGGCACCAGATTCGGATCGAGATCGCCTCCAGCGCTTTTCCGAAATACGACCGCAACCCGAACACCGGCGCCCCGTTAGGGAAAGCCTCCGAGATGATCGTGGCGGAACAGACCATTTACCATTGCAAGGAGTATCCGTCGGCGATTCTTTTGCCGATCATCCCTCGCGGCAACTGATCCCCCGCAGAAAAAGCGGTCGGTTGCCGCAAGCGGACGGCTGTTTTTTCACCGTTAACCGGCTGCTTTTTCACGATTGAATTAGCTGCGAATGATCAGCGCGTACACTTTTTTCGGGCCGTGGACACCGATCGACAGATCGTTTTCGATGTCGGCGCTGCGGGACGGGCCGGTGATAAAATTGACGCCGGCCGGCAACGCGCTTTGCCGGTTCATATCGTCGAGCTTGGCGAGGACCTCGCCGATCCGGGTGACCAGCTGTTCAGCCCGAAAAATCGAGATGTGAATCGGCGGCAGCAGGCTGACTGAGCGAGCCTTGCCCGGCGATGAGAACAGACACACCGTTCCCGTATCGGCCACCGCGTAATCCACCCAGGTAATCCCCGCATCCGCTTCGTTCACCATCTGGATCATAGCGCGATCCGGCAGCTTTGCTGCCGTGACGCGACTTGTGCTCCACACTTCCACCTGTACGCCATCCCGGGCCAACGCTTCATCGATTCCCAGCTTCTCCAATTCCGGGTGGTCCCAGCGAACCAGCCGCTGCAGATTTTCTTCCTGCACCCAGCGTTTCAGTACCTCGATCGCCTGCTCATCCGAGTCCACCACTTCCGCCACGCCGGTCAGCGCTCGCCAGCTTTCGCAAAACCGCCCGATCTTCTCCCCCGTCGAAAGCCGGAATTCGCGCCAGAAGCCAGGTGCTCCCACCACATCCCGTTCCGGCTTTTGCCTGAGTGGTTCCGTCCGCCCCAACCGTTTGGCGATCCGCTCCAGAAACGCTTGTTCCTTATTCATTCCGTCCGTCCTCCTTTCCCGTCGTCCATTGCACCGCCTTCTGACGCCCTCTCTCCACCCGCACTATCAAACGCCTCACCGGCGTTCCGCTTCCCCGCCGTCAGTTCCGCCGCAATCCGGCTCCACTGTTCACGGAACGTCTGCTTCGCGGGTGACGGAAAATGGCGCGCATGCGTCCAGCCCAGCAGGTGAAGCGGCCCTTTTTCGATAAATCCGTCTTTCGCGATCAACGGCACCATCATCCGTGCCGCTCTCATCGACAGCCGGTAGCGCCCAGGTTTCGCAAAGGTACCGCTCCACGCTTTGAACGCCAGCCGTTCCCATCGGGGCGTCAAGCCCATTCTGACCTTGCGGGCGCGCAGGTGAACCAGCATGTCATGCAGCGGTATTTTCACCGGACAAGCGTCCGTGCATGCAGCGCAAAGGCTTGATGCGTAGGGCAGATCGCCCCATGTCTCCATATCGTTGCGCAGCAGCGGCGTCAGCACAGCACCGATTGGCCCCGGATACACATCGCCATAGGCGTGTCCGCCGATCTGGCGGTAGACCGGACAGACGTTCAGGCACGCGCCGCAGCGGATGCAGTTGAGAACCTCTTGGAACTCGTCATCACCCAAAATCCCGCTGCGCCCGTTATCCACAATGATCAGGTGAAATTCCTGCGCTCCGTCCAGATCGCCCGCCTGCCGCGGACCGTTCATCACCGACACGTACGTCGTGATTTTTTGTCCGGTCGCACTGCGCGGCAACAGGTTCACGAACGTCTCGAGATCCTCGAATGACGGCAGCAGCCTTTCCATGCCCATAAACGCCACATGCACCGGCGGCAGGGTCGTGATCATCCGGCCGTTCCCTTCGTTCGTAAACATGACGATTGAACCCGATTCGGCAATCGCAAAGTTGCAGCCCGAGACACCGATATCGGCCGTCAAAAATTCCTTGCGCAGCTGTTCGCGGGCGAATTTCACCAGCGTCGGCGTGTCTTCCGAAATGGGTTTTCCGCTGATCTCGGAAAATTTCTCCGCAATCTGGCCCCGTTTCTTGTGAATGGCCGGAATGATGATATGGGACGGCGCTTCGCCGAACAGCTGAATGATATATTCGCCGAGGTCGCTCTCGATCACCTTGACACTGAATTCCTCCAGTGCTTTGTTGAGGTGCACCTCTTCCGACACCATCGATTTTGATTTGAGAACGCTCTTCGCATTTTTCTCCCGTGCAATCTGCAGGAAAATATCGACTGCTTCCTGCGCGGTGTCGGCGATATGGACATGTCCGCCGCGCTTTTTGACATTTTCAATCAATTGGCCCAGGTAATAATCGAGATGTTGCACCACATGGGAGCGAATTCGTCTGCCTTGTTCCCGCCACTGTTCCCAGTTGCCCAGCGCCGCGCTGGAAGCAAGTTTGCCGCTTTCCAGCCGGTCGGTCGTAAATTTCACCGCTTTGATCAGCGCTTCGTCCGCAATCGCGCGCCGAATCCGTTCCTTAAACGGTGCCGCCGGTTTGCTGCTCATACTCTCACCTCATAGCGCGATCCGACAGCTTTGCTGTCGTGACGCGACTTGTGCCCTCTGGGTGCATAGCGCGATCCGACAGCTTTGCTGTCGTGACGCGACTTGTACTCAAAGAGTATAAGTGGCGCTTTGGCAATAAATTGCCAAGTCGCCCTATATGCCCTCTGGGTACTTCCTGCACGCCTTCCCACAACAGCTCCGCGATGTGCATCACCCGGACGGGAGACCCCTCGTACCGCAAACGGCCGCCGATGTTCATCAGGCACCCCATGTCAGTACCGACCAAAATCTCCGCTTCCGTTTCCTGTACATGCTGCGCTTTTTCCGCCACCATCGCGCCGGACACTTCGTGCATCTTGACCGCGAACGTGCCACCGAAACCGCAGCAGTCTTCCGCAAACGGCAGATCGACCAGTTCCAGTCCGCGCACATTTTGGAGCAACTGCAACGGCTCATGCTTCACCCCCATGATGCGCATCGCATGACAGGACGGGTGATAGGTGGCCGTTGCCTCGACCCGGGCACACAAATCCACTTTTCCCAGCACGTTGACAATAAATTGCGTCAATTCGTACGTCTTGTTGACAAACTTGCGAGCCTTTGCCTCCCACTTCTCATCTCCCTCAAACAACAGCGGATAGTAGTGGTGAATCATGCCGACGCACGATCCGGACGGCCCTACCACATATTCGCTTTGTGCAAACGCTTCTATCATCGTTTTTGCCACATTCTTCGCTTCATCCCGGTAACCCGAGTTAAACGCCGGCTGGCCGCAACAGGTTTGTCCCATTGGAAAATCGACCGCCACCCCCAACCAATCCAACAGCCGGACCACACTCTCCCCGACATGCGGATAAAACGAATCCGCCAGGCAGGTGATGAACAACGACACCTTCATCCGAATCTCCTCCTCTCCACGTTTCCGTTCCGTCGAAAGCGAATTGAATATGTTTATTATACCGGAAACGGCCTGCGAGTGGTATGATGACCTGATGAAAACAGCACAGCAAAGACGGCATCTCCATCCGGGTGCCGCCTCCATTGCATGCTCTCTTCCCGTTCAGCATTTGTCGCTACCTTCCAGCCTGCCTTCCCCATCGGCAAATTGGCCGTCGTTGACGATCGAGATCAGCCCCGCCTTGTCCAACTCTCCGAGCACTTCAAACAGGCTGTCTTTTTTTGCGGCGGGCAGGTCTGCCACAAACCGGTTGATCTCCTGCGCGCTGGCTTTTTTTACAAAATGAACGCCTCCGTGCTTGCTGTAGAGAGACACGATCATCACCCCACCTGAAAATGCTCTTCTCTAATGTGCCCAATCTGCCACATTTTACACACTCCCGCACGCCCGGTTCCATACGATGAAGAGAGGGCCACCGTCTACCGCAGGAACGCTTTGCGACAGGAGGTGCCAACGTGGACCCGCGAAAAACCAATGCGAAATCAAACGGCGCATTGCAGCCGGTGCCGGCCGTCGGCAAGCGCAGCCTCGGCGCTTCGTCCCGGAAAAAATCGGCCGCGCGCAAATCCAATCCGGCAGCCAAAAGCCAATCCCCCGGCTCGTCCGGATTGCCTTCGAACCTCTTTTCGATTTCCAACCTGAACAATTTGAGCGCGCTTTGCAAGCAATGCATTAAATACTTGCAGCAAGCGGACCTGTGGTTGGAAACGATGTACAAGGCGACCAACACCTTGAACGAGACCGGCATCCTGAAGAAAATCATGCAAAGCAAAGGCAAGGACTTGTCGACCGGCGACCTGGCCGGCCTGCTGATGGCGTTTATGAACACGCCGCTGGCCGACCAATTTTTTAAAGGCGGTTCGTCCGGTAATTCCGCGCCGCAGGAATCGCCACCCAAGCAAACAGCCGAACCGCACGTCCAGCCGACACTGCCGGCGCCGCAAAATCAACCTCCCGGATACCCGGCGCAGCCGCAATCCCAGTACCCGCAATACGCACCGGGGCCGGCGCAACCGCCGCATGTTCCAGCGTGGCCCGGGTATATGCAAGGCTATGGGCCTCCCCAATATCCCCCGCAACTACCCGGTTACGGGTACCCGCCAGGGGCCCAGCCTCCGCGGCCGAACGCCTAACAGGAAAGCTTCGCGTTTTCCTGCACAATGGCGTCCGCCGCAGCTCGGAGCAGATACAAAAAGACTGCGAGCGTGTCGCAGCCTTTTTTCTTATTTCAAAAATTTGTTAATGTCGTTCATCGATTGCGGATCGATTTTGCCTTGTCCGTATTTTTGCAGGATCTGTTTGGGGTCTTGCGGTTGGCCGCCCTTGGTGGCGTCTTTGTACGCTTTCATAAACTGATCCAGCCGTTCTTCACTGACTTTCAGATTGAGCGAACCGGCCAACTTTTTCGCCAGTTCTTTGACCCGATCAGCGTCTTTCCACTCTTCCGGTTTTGTATTTTTCACCTGGTTGAGAGCGTCCATGAGACTACTTTTATTCGCCTGCTGCATCCGCTCTTTCAGCACGTCCATCGCGTTGACCGGGGGTTGTGCTTTGGGCGTTTCAGCGGCCTTCGCTCGTGGTTGAGGTTTCCCGTTTTTGCGCAACTTCTTAGCCACGATTCAACCTCCTATCATCTCGTCTTGGGATATCAATACATTGTACACGGCCGGCCCCGCTTGCGACTCTTGCATCCGCCCAATGGCCCGAAAAAAACCGCTGCTGGCGCATGGATGCGGATTCGCCATCTTCTGATTTTGCGGCCGCCCATAACGTGATCCCCGGCTCCGTCGAAAACTGTAGCACGGTCCGCAGTTTTGATCCGAAATGGCGGGAAAATGGGCGATGTTCACGCCCATTTTTTGTGTTGGGCAAGTTCCCATTTTTCGATTTAGCAATACATTGGTAATGTAGTTCGCATATGGGCGATCGACAGATGCTCCAACAAAAAATCGCGAGGCTTGTGGGCCGGGCAGGCCGCCGGAACTGCCACCGTCTTCGGCAGTCGGGAGCGCTCGCAAGCCGAAAAATCAGTCAATAAGGAGTTGAGCCGCTTTGTATTACTGGACGCCTGATTACCGACAAGTGACTTATCCGTACTATCCCTATTACCAGTACGGCATCATGCAGCAGCCCGCAGTCCCGCCGACGGCTGCCCCTGAATACGGGCCGCCGATTCCGTCCGGCAAACAGTTGCCGACTGCCGCCCCGACCGGGGTCACCCCTACCCCGCTGCCGATGTATCCAGGAGCGGACGAACAGCCGATCCCCGGGTTGGAGGAATCGTACATCGAAAACATTCTGCGTTTCAACCGGGGCAAAATCGGCACGTTCTACATGACGTTTGAAAACAACACACAGTGGAACGCCAAAGTGTTCCGAGGCAGAATCGAAACGGCAGGCCGCGATCACATCATCATCAGCGATCCGCAAACCGGTAAACGCTATTTGTTGCAGATGATCAATCTCGATTGGGTGGAGTTCGACGAACCGCTTGCCTACATTCCGCCACGTCTGCCGCCTTTCGTTCAACAGCAGTTGACAACCGGAGTTCCCGGCGTGGCGGCTCCCGCACAGATGGCGCGCGATTGAACCTTTCGTGTGATCTCCGCCTCCTCCTTGCGTCTGGCTTGATGCCGGGCGTTTTTTGTTTGGAAGCAGAGAATGCCCATCCTGTTTTTTCCCTTGTTTGAATCTTAAAAAGATGGTTGCCAAGCGATCACGACTGTGTTACATTACAGACATAAACATAATTCTGTTATATAACAATAAGTCCGAAACGTTGAGGAGGAGAGAAACATGACAAGGGAACAGGCTATTCGGGAACTGGAAGAAAGTTGGAAGTCGGATCGCTGGAAAGGAGTCGTCCGTCCCTATTCGGCAGAAGATGTGGTGCGGCTGCGAGGTTCCGTCCAGATTGAACACACCCTCGCCCGGCTTGGCGCGGAGCGTTTGTGGCATCTGCTGCACACCGAGCATCATGTGAAAGCGCTCGGGGCGCTGACCGGAAATCAGGCCGTCCAGCAAGTGAAAGCCGGTCTGAAAGCGATTTACCTGAGCGGTTGGCAAGTGGCGGCAGACGCCAACCTGGCGGGCCAGATGTATCCGGATCAAAGCCTCTATCCGGCCAACAGCGTGCCGCATGTCGTGAAACGGATCAATCAGGCGCTGCAGCGGGCTGACCAAATCCAACACGCGGAAGGAAAAGGGGATATTTACTGGTTCGCCCCAATCGTGGCCGATGCGGAAGCGGGGTTTGGCGGACCGCTCAACGTGTTCGAGCTGATGAAAGGGATGATCGAAGCGGGCGCTGCCGGCGTTCACTTTGAAGACCAGCTCGCATCCGAGAAAAAATGCGGCCACATGGGCGGCAAAGTGCTGATCCCGACGCAGGCGGCCATCCGCAACCTGGTGGCGGCAAGGCTGGCGGCTGACGTGATGGGCGTGCCGACGATCATCATCGCCCGCACGGACGCGAACGCGGCTACACTGCTGACCAGCGACATCGATCCGCGCGACCGCGAATTTATTACTGGCGAACGGACGGCGGAAGGATTTTTCCGAGTACGGGCGGGGCTCGATCAGGCGATCGCTCGCGGTTTGGCATATGCCCCCTACGCCGATCTGATCTGGTGTGAAACGTCCGAACCGAACCTGGAGGAAGCACGCCGGTTTGCGGAAGCGATCCATGCACAGTTCCCTGGCAAACTGCTGGCCTACAACTGCTCTCCCTCCTTCAACTGGAAAAAGAAACTGGACGACGAAACGATCAGAAGATTCCAGGACGAATTGGGGGACATGGGTTACAAGTTCCAGTTTGTCACACTGGCCGGATTCCACACCCTCAACCACAGCATGTTCGAACTGGCTCGCGGCTACAAAGAACGTGGCATGGCGGCCTATGCGGAACTGCAGCAAGCGGAGTTCGCCAGCGAACGGTTCGGGTACACTGCAACCCGTCACCAGCGTGAAGTCGGGACCGGCTACTTTGATGAAGTGTCCCAGGTCATTGCCGGCGGCAACTCGTCGACGACCGCTCTCACCGGTTCCACAGAAGAAGAGCAATTCCAAACCGTCTAAAAAACGGGGCTGTCCCAGTACTTCAGGGGCAGCTCCATTTTTTTGACCGTCTCCCCATACTGGGGATGCTGTTCGAAAGCGTAGATGAAAAGGTTCGTATCCAATGCAATCTTTTTGTAAGGTGACAAAAACTCCCTTACTCCCAGAAAACTTTTATCTATTTTATTTATCAAAAACCTTTCAAACTCCCGTCGCGCGTCGGAAATAAAAAATAGCCGGACCGGTGTCCGACTCCCCGTTTAAACCAGTGGCCAAGCATGAACGGGAGAAAGCCCTTTTTCACTCGAGATTCGGCAGTTGTTTCACTTCTTTTTCCAGACGCTCCAAGCGTCTCTCCAATTTTTTCAACAGTTTGTCGAGTGTTCCAAAGTGATATTCCGTGTCATTTTTCACCATGTGCAAAGTCTGGAACAAAACATGCTGATTTTGCATGGCTGACTCCTCCTCTGGCATTTCCACCCCGACGCTTGATTCTCTATTACAGAATTCGCTTGCAAAAATTGTTTTGTGTCCATCGGACAAAAAAATTTTTCCCCTCACGAATGTGTATGACAGACACCAAGCAGAAAGGATGATCTGATTCGATGAAGAAGAAGCTGGCATCTGCCACACTCGCTCTGACTTTGATTGCCGGTACCACTCCGGCACTCGCGGACGAAAGCACAGCCATTTCCGGCACAGCCGCCACGAATGCTTCCACAGCGACCGCCACATCGACCACCGCCGCTTCCGGCAGTGCATCGGCTGCAGCAAGTGCCACGCCAACCGTCTCAACGGTCGACCCTGATTCCTTCCTGTATAAGTTGAGAGAATTTTTCGCCCAAATCCAGCTTGTGTTTACGTTCAAGAACCAGGCCAAGGCAGACCGCCTGCTCGCACAGGCCAACACCAAAATCGCCGAATTGCAGGCGTTGAACCAAAGCGGCAAAACGGAGTACAACGAGAAGTACATCCAGACGATCAACGAAATCCTGGAGAAAGCGCGGCAACTTTTGCGTCAGGCGAAAAGCGAGGCGGAACAAAAACAAGATACCAAGGCAAAAACGGAGATTGAGCAAAAAGAATCGGCCGAACTGGAAGTGGAAAAGCATTCGCTGACCGTGCTGAAAGGGCTGCTGGAGAAAGTTCCGGAACAGGGCAAGAAAGGAATCGAGAACGCGATCGTCAAGCAGGAAGCCAAATTGAAGTCGAATGCGGAAACCCGGGCTTCGGAGACTGCTCCCGCACCGCGGCCGATCCAGCCTGAGACCAAACAGAAAGCCGACGGGCAAATGAATGTGAACAGCAACGCGAATTTCAGCGCATCCGGCAACAGCAGTGCAAACGCGACTGCTCACATGGCCGTTTCATCGGCAGGTTCTGTGAATGTGCAAGTGCCTGCGTTGGATGAAGCAGGTGTGGCTGTGAAACAAAACAACGGTCTGCATCTCGGAGCAACCAAGCAGCAGGAGCCGAAGGCTGAGAAAGACAAAAAAGAACACGGCGAGCAGGAAAACGGCAGATAAACGGCCGCTTGCCAGCAAGCACTTGGCCAGCTACATAACCGGCCGTTCAGTCCGAAGGCAAAAAGGCATCTTTCAAGTTCTCCCTAACGGACATGAAAGGTGCCGTTTTTCTATCAGCCAGAAATCTTCTCGCAACATCCTGACTAGACTGGCAGCAGTACGATCAGGAGCGTGACAGCTCTCGCCTTCAATCGGGGAAAATCTCGGAACAGGAACTTCGCACATCACTGCGAAAACAGAAAAATAAACAGCCGCCCGATGAGCCTTGCAAAACGGGCCTTACGGCTGCGAACCGTTGTTCTGCACCCGCATGTATTTGCGGTTGGCCAGTTTGGCGGCACGGCGTTTTCGATTCAGTTCATACAGATAATACGCGACAGGATATGTGAGAGCGCCCATTACAACGGAAATCAGCGTCATACCGACAATTGTCTTTAACTGATGGTTAAGAAAATAAGCCAGCCAATAAGGCATCCAATGCGGCATGTGGATGCGAAACGGTAAGAGATGTTTGCCGATCCATAAGCCAACTCCCAACATCGGGATCGGGAGCAGCGTCATCTTCGCGATCACATGTCCGATCAGCGCGGCCGGCATCGAGCCGCGGGCCGCCCGAACCAGCGGATAAAACACAATATACACCAGCATCGCGGTGCAAATCACCATAAATTCGATACCAAATCCAATCGCGAACCCGGTTGCGACCTTTCGCGCGCCACCGGGAGACCGGAGGAGTTTCAAATACTGCAGTTTGATAGCCCGTCCGACACGCTTGATCACGGATGCTTTCGGGTTTGCCATAGGAACTCCCCCCTCATCGAAATGCTTCATACTATACTTTAGAATAATCGACCGCCGCCTCATTTGAAATACCTAAATTAATGGAAGGTCTCCTTCACGAATCCCATAAACCGCAGCACCCGCTTGGCTACCGTTGCTGTGTCACTACCGTATGGTAAAATCCAACCGCTTCCTCCAGATGCGCCCGCAAATGCGGTTTCAGATCGGCCGCTTTTTCGGCGGCGCTGTGCACGTCATATCCCGATTCCAGCAGAAACGCGTAGGTGCTGACCATCTCCAGAAATTGTGGATTTTTTTCCGACAGGCTGGCGACGACCGCTTCAGCCAGGTGGAACCGGCAGACGCCGCTGTTCTCCAGGTTCTCCTTGAAAGCTCTGCCTTTTTCGGTGATCCGGTAGACATACGCCTCGTTTTCCTTCGATTCTGCCAGCAACCCCTGCTGCACGAGAAACGCGATCTCCTCCTGCAGTTCCGCCGAATAGGGACCGAAGTGGTGATATTCGAATGTAAACGGAAAATCGGCTCCGGAACTGGTCAACAGGTGAACCATCTTCTGGAACTTTTTGCGGCCGTGAACCGAGCCGACCGCATCAAAAATTTTTAAAATCCGGTACGATGCGTCAAGCATGATGTCATCCTCCCAACAGCGCATCCTTATATTCTTCGGGCACATAGACACGGGAGATGGAAATTTTCTTGTTGCGAATCAGGTTGATGAGGTCCGACACCTGCGACAGTTCCACGCTGTTCCCCGTCCGGTCAAACAGAAAGATCTGTTCCGACGCTTCCTTCTCCGTCTCGTTTTCCTCCGTTTTCGGCGATTCCAGTATGTACGAATCACGGTAGGAACTGCTGGAAGCCACATCCCTGAACAGAATGTATTTGTGCGGAATGCCGGTCTGTTTCGAAATCGCCAGCACCCGCTCCGACAGTTCGACAATGTCATAATCGGTCAAAATCGTTTTGTACAGCCGCCGCTGCATCAGCCGCTTGCACAGGTCGCTGAGGATCCGGTCACGGTGATGCTGCCACATGCCGATATGATGCCAGATTGTGCTTTCCGTCAAGTTGATGAAGTTGTCCAGTGTATCGGCGGCAATCCCTTTTTCCAGAATGGCGGTCAGATCATCCGGCAGTTCCAGCTGCCCGTCCCTTTGCAGTTCGACCGCCCGCTCAAAAATCCGGTCGATCAGCAGTTCCGCACTGCGAGTCGTTTTATGAAAATAGACATTTTGATACATATAGTAGCGGGCCATCACGAAATCTTCCGCGATGCTCAATCCTTTTTCCAAGTCAAGGCCGACCTCCGCCTCGCCGTTCACTTCTCCGATCCGCAGCGAATGGATCAGCCACTCAAGATCAAATGAACCGTAACCGGCCCCTGTCATTTTTGAATCCCGCAGCAAATAATCGATCCGATCCGTATCCAGCTGACTCGACAGCAGTTTGACGACCGCCTTCGAAGCGTGCATCCTCTGAATCACGTCCGCCACCTCGCGGGCAAAGCCGGGGCGGTGTTTTTCCAGGATGCTGTTGATCTCCGTGTTGCCGAGGATGATCTGGATCGTCCATTTTTCATGCCGGACCCCGGTCGTTCTTTCCAGCGCGTGCGAAAATGGGCCGTGTCCGATATCGTGCAGCAGCGCGGCCGCCAGCGCCAGCAGCCGGTGATCGTTCAGCTCTTCCGCATATTTTTTGTTTGTGGCCCCGCTTAAACCGCCGATTTTATCGATAAACCGTTTCATCAGGTGGGTTACACCAAGCGAATGGGAAAATCGGGTGTGTTCGGCGCCCGGATAGGTAAACGAAGACAGGCCGAGTTGTTTGATGAACCGCAAACGCTGGAATTCACGGGTGTCGATCAGGTCAAGCAGCAGCTTTTCCGATTCGGTGTCAATCTGAATGATGTTATGAACAGGATCACGGATCGTCTTCATCGTTGTCCCCGCTTCATCAGAATATCGAATCTTCGCCTGTCAGCCAATCCTCATCCACTTCAAAATGGGCGTTGAACAGGATTTCCGCCAAATATTCCAGCGGCGTGTTCTGCACTTCCCGATAGATCTTCCGGGTATACAGGTGCTTCGCGTTCGGAAGCTCCCGCTTCAATTGGCTGCGCAATTTGTTGCCGGCCTCGTCCGCATCGACCAGGATGTACACCTCCTCATCCTGCAGCGGCCAGATGATCTCCTCGATTTTTTGGTCGCTTAATGTTCCGTACGTGCAGATGATCTCCACCGGCTCGTTCAGGATGCGGAGCAGCCTTTCCTTGTCCTTCCTGCCCTCGACGATGATGATCTTCTGGGAAGCCTGGCGCTTATCGCGCATCCTTGTCCCTTTCGACCGGATTGTCCGGGTAGCTGATCCAGTCGCTCCAACTGCCCGCGTACAGCTTCACGTTTTGATACCCCGCTTCTTTCAACGCCAGGATGTTCGGGCAAGCGGTCACCCCGGATCCGCAGTAGACGATCACCTCATCGGCCGGATCGATTTTGGCAAACCGCCGCCGCTGCTCCTCGCCCGACTTCCACGTTCCCTGTTCATTCAACCCGTCTTTCCAGAAGTAATGGAGGGCGCCCGGAATGTGGCCGGCCACCGGATCGATCGGTTCCTCGACGCCTTTGTACCGTTTCGCTTCCCGCGAGTCGATGATCACCGTTCCCGGCTTGCCGATCCTGTCTTTTACTTCCTGCATACTCACCAGCATGTGTTTCTGCACTTGGGGGATAAACGTGGCCGGTTGCACGCTCGGCAGTTCTTCCGTCACCGGATAGCCTTTCGCTTTCCACTGCAAAAATCCGCCGTCCATCACATATGCACGGGTATGTCCCAGATAGCGCATCAACCACCAGAACCGGGATGCCATCGCACCGCCCTGGTCATCGTACGCTACCACCTGCACGCTGTGGTCAATCCCCAAACCGCCCAATTTGGCGGCCAAACGGGCCACTTCCGGCAGCGGATGGCGGCCGCCGTGCCGCTGCTTCCGGCCGGACAGATCCTGTTCCAGGTCGACATACAAGGCACCCGGAATATGTTCCGTCAGATAGGCCTGCCGTCCGGCCGCCGGCTGTCCGAGAACAAACCGGCAGTCGACGATTCGCACCTGCCGATTTTCCAGTTGCTGCTTCACCCATTCCTGACTGACGATCGATCGTTCCATTCGCTCCACTCCCCGCCTCCCAAAAATCGTCATGGGAACTATTTCGCTATGGGGCTGCCGAATCCTTTTCCGTGCGCGCGATCCATAACCGTTCCATCGCATCCGCCGTAAGCGGCCGGCTGAACAAAAATCCCTGCATCTGGTCGCACTGCACCTGCCGCAGATAGTCGGCCTGTTCCCGCGTTTCCACCCCTTCCGCCGTCACCCGCAGGTTCAGACAGTGGGCCATCTGGATGATCGCCCGTACAATCGCTGCATTTTTCCGGTCGTCGGCAATATCCTGCATGAACGTGCGGTCGATCTTCAGTCCGTCGATCGGCAGCCGCTTGAGATAGCTTAACGAGGAGTACCCGGTGCCGAAATCATCAATTGAAATCCGGATTCCCAGCTGGCGCAACCGTTGCAAAGTGACGATCGTATCGGTTGAATTCTGCATGATGCTCTCCGTCATCTCCAGTTCCAGCCATCTCGCATCGAGCCCGGTTTCTGCCAACACCTGCTGGATGTTTTCCACAAGATTGAGCTGCAGACATTGACGTGCGGACAGGTTGACCAATATTCGAATCGGCGGATACCCGGCATCCTGCCACAACCGGTTCTGCATACAAGCGGTACGCAGCACCCAATCCCCGATCGGCATAATCAAACCGGTGTCTTCCGCGATTGGAATGAATTCCGCCGGGGAGACAACACCCAGTTGTGGATTCTCCCACCGCAGCAATGCCTCGGTGGCGACAATCCGCCCGCTTTCCGCATCCACCAGCGGTTGATAGAGCAGGTAAAATTCTCCTCGCTCGAGTGCCTTGCGAATCGCGTTTTCCAGTTGGAGACGGCGAAATGCCTGTTCCTTCATGCCAGGAGTAAAAATCTGGTAGTGATTGCTTCCCTGTTCCTTTGCCCGGTACATGGCTGCATCTGCATGTTTGATCAACAATTCGCCGGTCGTTCCATCAGACGGATAGACGCTGATCCCGATGCTGGCAGTCACAAACAGTTCCGATTCCTGAATGCGAAACGGTTGATTCAGCGCATCCAATACATTGCGGGCGACGGCAACCGCCTCCTCCGCCCGATTGATCCCCGGCAGCAGAACGGTAAACTCGTCCCCGGCCAGGCGGGCGACAAAATTCGGCTCGCCGACGCAATGCTGCAACCGTTCGGCAACGGCGCACAACAGTTTGTCACCGACCGTATGCCCCAATGTGTCGTTGATCGTTTTAAAACGATCCAAATCAAGAAACATCAGAGCGACCAATCGGCCGTCCCGGTTTGCCTTCGCGAGCGTTTCCTCCAGGTATTTGCTGAACAGCGCCCGGTTCGGTAACCCGGTCAGCGTGTCATGGTACGCCTGGTGCCTGATTTGTTCCTCATACCGTTTGCGTTCGGTAATATCCTGGAGAAAAATTTGGGCCGCCGGTTTCCCGCCCAATTGAAACGGAATCGTCACCGTCTCAACGTCAATCACCTGCCCGTCCAGGCGAACCAGCCGCCTGACCTGGATTTCCTCATCCACCCCGTGCCGGATTCTGCGAACGATCGTTTGCCTGACCGCCTCCCGGTCGTCCGGATGAATAAAATCGAAAATCGACCGGCCGATCACATCGCTCGGCTTCCCCGCCCCCACAATCCTGCCGCCCGCTTTGTTCGCCAGAACAATTTTGTCATCGTGGTAAACGGCGATTCCAATCGGACAGGATTCGATCAGCCGCCGGTAGTGTTCCTCGCTCTCTTGGAGCGCCTGATTGCTTCGCTGCAGCTCTTCCGATGTGACATTGACCAGATGGGAAACGGCCCGCAACAGGTGCCACGTGCCGTTCACTTCCTGTATCGCGGCAACCGGTGCGGCGGCCGTCCGACGGACGTCGTCGCTCTCCGCAAGGATCAGGCCGGTGATTGTCTGGTTCAACAACTGGTTGGTCGGCGAGGCATGATAAAACTCGCCGCACAGGAAGCATCCGGAGGTATCGGCCATCCGCTCAAGCGAGGCGATCTCCGCCTCTACCAGATCGGGCATCCATCTTCGCCTGGCGGCGCAAGCGTAAATAAAAATCGATTTCGCAGGTACCGCTTGCAAATCGTTCGTTGCCCGTTCCAAAGACTCGAACGCCAACTGCGTGTCCGCGTAGGCGAACTGCACCTGTTCGCCCGTTTGCAAATTTCCCGCGAAGGACAGGGAGCCGTCCGCGTGTGACTCGATACAGGCCCGTGCAACCAGTCGTCCGTGCTTGTGGAGCACGAGGGGAAACATGCTGCCAAGTGACGCCAACCGATCGGCGACCGCAGTTCCCAGGTATTTTCGATAGATTTCAACAGCCGGCTGGTGGTCGATCTCATATACCCGATTGACACTGGCTTTGGTGACAGTCATGGTCCGTCCGATCGGCGACCACGCAAAATGGCAATAGGGCTTGACATACAGGTCGTCGCCTGCCAGCGCAACCCCGACCACTCCGCGGCTGAGGACCGCCTGCTCGGTGAACAGCAAATCGGGCGTTCCCGTCATGCAGCCGACTGTCAACCCGCCTGCCACCACTACATGCGGCGCGACCGATTCGACGCCTCTCAGCAAATCTTCGCCGTTGACGGCGCTCCCATCCGCAAATAAAATGATCGCTTTCGTGTTCCTCCCAACCAGCCGCTGTGCGATCTCCCGCCCTGCCGCAAAACTGTCGGCCGCCGCAGCGATCGGAACTGCCGCCGACGTGACGGTCGTTTTTGCAAATTCGGTGAAGGAAATCACGGTCTGCCCCGTCGTCACCTTCCCACCCGCAATCTCGCCGTCGCTTGTGGCACCGATAATCACCGCCGATGGCAGCAAACGGCGCAGTTGGTCCCGTAACGAAACGATTCTCTGTTGCCGGTGATTACCCGCAAAAATCTGAACCAGCAGGGAAAGGCGAGGATGAATACCGTGTTCGGCAAGGTATTCCGGCAGACGAAACGATTGGTCATAAACCACGTTCCACGTTTTCACAGTTGACCCCCTTGTGTAAGTAGCACCTGCCTCTATTATCCATATCCTTGAAATATTCGACAAGTTTTGATAAAAAAACACCCGCTCCCAGTGGAACGGGCGTTGTCTGGCTGATTTTAATGCACCTGGTAGGGAAACTGGGAGGCGTAGTTGCTGAACTGCTGATAGGTTTGGTCCAGTTTTTGCTGCGGCTCTGCTTCCCTTGTCGCCACGTTGGGGCCGCCTGGCCGGTTTTGCTATATCCAGGGTCAGTTTGGGAACTCTAACGTTGTAGTCCATTGGAAGGAGGCTCAACATGAACAGACAGGTCGCAAAAATCCCGCAAATCGACATGCCGGACGAAATCCCCCGGGTAGACCGTCCGGAAACGGACCAAACCACGCTCTGTCATTCCATCTTTTGTTCCGCTTCCGCCCGGTGGCGATGGGCAAGCCGGCTGGAAGCGGCGGCGGCGATCGCTCCCACCAAATCGTCGAGGAACGTGTTGACTCTCCCGGTCGACTTGTCGTTCAGTTGCTCGAGGATTCCATGCTTCAGTTTGTCAATGTATCCGTAATTGGTGAAGCTGATGCTGCCGTACAGGTTTAAGATCGAAAGGGCCAGCACCTCGTCCACCCCGTACAAGCTCTCATCCGTCTGAATCGTTTCCTGCAGCGGGGAAGACAGCAGCCCTTTTTCCGCCAACAGATCCAGTTCAATCCCGGTCAGCACCGCATTCTGCACTTCCCGCTTTTGCAGGACATGGTGCACGCTGTCGATGCACGCTTCCATCGTCAGATCCGGTATATACTTCGATTGCAGGAAATAGGTCAGTTTGGCTATCTCCTCAATCGTCACTCCTCTTTGCTGAAGCGCCTGATAAGCGGCTTCCTCCACATTCGCGCTGGGAACAAATTTTTGCAAGCGAACTCCCCCTTACCGTTCCGATTCTCAAAATACGATCTAAGAATTCGTCTGTTTGGGACAGGCTATACGAAAAGGCGTTTTTTTCCGGCGGGTCTCCCTTTATAATTTTACTATATAATAGATACGGAAGATACGGAAAAAGGAGGATTGCCCGATGACTCTGTTCTGGGTCGTTCTGCTCATCCTTTTGGTATACGCACTGATTATCCGGCCGCTGACCCGCAATCGGTATCCGCAGCCGCCGTACGGGCCCGGTCCGCACTACGGCCCTGGTTACACCCCGCCGGCGGGAGTGTTCAATGGCATGGGGATGTTTGCCGGCGGTCTTGCAGCAGGTGCTTTGCTCACCTATCTGCTCGAACAGGGACGAATCAGCGCCGAACAGTTCGATTACTTCCGCTCGCTCGATGACGAACAGGCGATTCGCGAACTGCAGGAGCAAAATATCATCCAGCAGCACGAGATTGACGATCTGATGCAGCGGGTGAACGAGGGTGTGGGCGCCCACGATCTTGATGCGGCCGATGGCGGCGCTTTCGATGACAGCGGGTATGCTGATGATTACGGCAGCAACGGTTACGACGCTGGCGGATTTGACGGTGTCGGAGACGATTGGGTGTAAAAAAAGCGGCTGCGCCTGACAAGGGACACAGCACCAGCCAAACAGCACAGCACCGTTACCAGGCGGTACAACACCAGCCTAACGGCGCCAACTTTCTACCAGGCAGCCACTTGTCCGTCCGTACGGGGTTCCGTACCGCCGACGAGGACCCCGTTCGCTTGCCGCCAGATGATCTGTCCGCGGCCGAACCCGCCGGAGCCGACGGCCCACTTCACATCGTGTCCCATCCGGGCGAGCGCTTCCGCAACGTGGGCCGGGGCGGAATGTTCGATTTCCACCGTTTTGCCCTGCATCCACTGCCACCTCGGCGCATCCAGCGCCGCCTGCGGATTCAGATGGAAATCGACCGTATTCATCACCACCTGAACGTGCCCCTGCGGCTGCATAAAGCCTCCCATCACGCCAAACGGCCCGACGGGCTGGCCGTCTTTCGTCAGAAAACCGGGGATGATTGTATGATACGGTTTTTTCCCGGGTTCCAGACGGTTATCGTGTGCGGGATCCAACGTGAAGTTGTGCCCCCGGTTGTGCAGCGCAATTCCCGTGCCAGGGACGACCAGTCCCGATCCAAAGCCCATGTAGTTGCTTTGAATGTACGACACCATGTTGCCTTCCCCGTCCGCCGTGCACAAGTAGACAGTGCCGCCCCGCGGTGGCTGGCCCGGCTCCGGCTGCAGCGCCGTCCTTCCAATCAGCCGGCGGCGTTCCGCTGCGTATGCATCCGAGAGTAAGTCTTCCACCCGAGCCGACATGCTGCGCGGATCGGCAATGTATTTTTTTCCGTCGGCAAACGCCAATTTGATCGCTTCGATTTGTTTGTGATACGTGTCGACCGTATCCCGTGCGGAGAATTCGAAACCCTTCAAAATATTCAACGCCATCAGCGCCACCAGACCGTGGCCGTTCGGTGGAATCTCCCATACGTCATAGCCGCGGTAGTTGACGCAAATCGGATCCACCCATTCCGGTTGGAACGCCGCGAGGTCTTCTTTTCTCAGATAACCTCCAGATTGTCTGGAAAAATGATCGATCCGCTCGGCCAACTCCCCGCGGTAAAACGCCTCCGCCTTCGTTTCGGCTATCAATTGCAGCGTCCGCGCGTGATCGGGAGAACGCCAGACCTCGCCGATCCGGGGTGCTCTGCCTTGTGGCGCGAACGTATCAAACCAGGCTTTGAACTCTTCTCCTTTCAGAGTTTCCGAATACACCTCAAAGGCACGTTTCCAGAAATACCCCAGCACCGGCGTCAACGGGTAACCGTGTTCCGCATATTCAATTGCCGGCCGCAGCACTTCCGTCAGCGGCAGCCTGCCGAATTTTGCGGACAGTTCCGCCCAGGCCGCCGGGGCCCCTGGGACTGTGACCGGAATCCAGCCGTATTTCGGGATTTCGCTGACACCTGCTTTTTGCAGCGCGTCAATCGAAATGCTTTGCGGCGCCGGCCCGCTCGAATTCAGTCCGTGCAGTTTGCCTTGCGTCCATACGAGCGCGAACGCATCCCCACCGATTCCGTTCGATGTCGGCTCGACTACAGTGAGCGCGGCTGCCGTGGCAATCGCCGCATCGATCGCGTTGCCGCCCTGCCGCAAAATCTGCAGGCCGGCTTGCGCGGCAAGCGGCTGCGAAGTGGCGACCATCCCATTTTTCGCGTAGACGGGCATGCGGCGCGACGGGTACGGATGAGAGAGTGAATCGTAGTTCATCGGGAAAATCTCCTTTCAGACTGTCCAATGTGACAACACCAAGCCGCCGTACACAAAGGCGGCCACGATCACCAACGCCGGGTGAATCCGGCCTTTCGTCATCGCCCACAGCGACACGGCGGCGATGCCGAGCGAGTGCCAAAGTCCGATCGAGCGGATCGAGACTTCCCCCATCTGCCAGGTCAAAACGGCCATCAGCACCGCGATCACCGGTTGCACCAGCAGGGTCATTCCCTTCACCACGTTCGATTGCCGGTACCGGTTGAGAATCCGCAACAGCCAGACCAGTGCGATCGCCGACGGAGCGACCGTCGCCAGCGTGGCGATCGTGAAGCCGATCCAGCCTGCCTGTTGATAGCCGACAAACGCGGCGATTTTTGTCGCGATCGGGCCTGGCAGCGCGTTCCCCACCGCCAGCACGTCGGCAAACTGTTCATTCGTCAGCCACCCGTAATGGTTGACGATCTCTTCCTGCATCAGGGGAATCGAGGAAGGTCCGCCGCCATATCCGAGCACATTGGCGACAAAAAATCCCCAAAACAGCTCCCACCAAATCATCCGGCGCCTCCTTTCCCGGTCTTCGCTTCCTCCGGTGCAGATTCCGCCCCCGCAGGCGATCCCTTGGCTGGACGTGATCCCGAGTCGGCTGCCGCTCCCGGTGCGGCACCTTCGCCCTGTTCGTTTTCTGCCTGCGGCCCCCGCAAACGATCGATCACTTTCAGGTGGACGGCCCCGTACGCGAGAAAAATCGCGACCACAATGCCCGGATGAACATCGAGGATCGAGAGCAGCAGGAAAGCGATCAGGCCAAAGCCGACTCCCATCGCCTTGCCCAAACCCTTCCAGGCTTTGTCGGCAAATTCGTAGGCCATCTGCCCCAACATCACCGCAATCACCGGCCGCACCGCCGCGATCATGCCCGCCACCACCGGCGAATGCTTCAGCGCATAGAGGACGCCAAGCAGCGCCACCATCGCCGCGCTGGTCGGCAAAATATGGGCCAGCACCGCTATCGTCGCCCCCAGCGTTCCTTTCAACCGGTAGCCGAGATACGCGGCCATCTTCGGGGCAATCGGACCCGGCAATGCGTTGGCCAGCGCCAATGTCTCGCCGAACTCTTCATCCGCCAGCCACCGGTAGCGGGTAACCGCCTCGTAGCGAATCAAAGGAATCACCGACGGCCCGCCGCCGTATCCGAGAATCCCCGTTCGCACCATCGCGAATATGATCTCTTTGTAGGGTCGCAACTCCACTCGCATTCCCACCTTTAGAGCTTCATGCCCATGCGGCTCTTGTACCGCTTCAGCAGCATTTGCGTTTCGACGCGCACGATACCGGGCATTGTGTACAGCGTTTCCAACAAAAATTTTTCCATCTCCTGCGTACTGGTAAAGATGCCGTGCATATGCAATGTGCTCGGGCCCGTCATGTGGTACAGGCTGGTCACGGCCGGCTCTTTCGCCAATTTTTGCGCAACCTGATCGAGATATTGCGGTTCAATGTCCACATTGAAGAAAGCGGACACTTGCATGCCAATTTTGGCCGGATTGATGACAACGGTGAAGCGTTCGATCACGCCGGCCTCGATCAGGGCGGTGATCCGGGACTGCACGGCCACCCGCGACAGTCCGATTCGCTTCGCCAAATCCGTATAGGAGATGCGGCTGTTTTCGTGCAACACCTGCAGGATCTGCCGATCTACATCATCGAGCTCAAGCGGTGGAATTTCATTCGCTTCCGTATATTCATATACCATGCTGCTTTCCCCCCGCCATAGTTTTAGCGTTTTAACTTTGGATCCAACACTTCCCGAATTCCGTCGCCGAGCAGGTTAAATCCCAGCACCACCAGGAAAATCGCCAGCCCCGGCCAAAACGCCAGCATCGGCTGCACGTTCAGATAGCCTTGTGCAACATGCAGCATCGAACCCCAACTTGGCTGCTCCGGTCTTGCGCCCAGCCCCAGATACGACAGCCCGGCTTCCGCAATGATCGCCGATGCCATCGCCAGGGTCATTTGCACCAGGATGGGGGCCAGCGAATTGGGTAACACATGCAAAAACATAATCCGCCAATCGCTGGCCCCGATCGCCTTCGCCGCCTGCACAAACTCCAGGTTGCGAACCGTCATCACCTGCGCCCGAGTGATTCGTACAAAGGAGGGCGTGAACCCGATACCGATCGCGACCATCGCGTTGAAGAAACCGCCACCCAGCGCGGCCGCCATCGCCAGCGCCAAAATCAGCGACGGAAACGCCTGCATCGCATCGACGATTCGCATCACCACCCACTCATCCCAGAAGCCGCGAAAATAGCCGGTGATCAATCCGATCGGCACACCGATCAGCACGGCGATGCCAACGGAAATCACCGCCGCTTCCAGCGACAGGCGGGCTCCGTACACCAGCCGTGAAAACGTATCGCGCCCGAGATCGTCCGTTCCCAGGATATGCCCGTTACCCGCCGGCTGCAGGACAGCGGAATAGTCCTGGTCAAAAATCGGATCGTGCGTCGCGATTACCGGCGCCAAGAGAGCGGTCATCACCAATAGAACGATAATCAAGCCACCGATGACAGCCAATTTGTTGCGGGCAAAGCGGCGGAAGAAAGTGCGCCATTGGCTGGCTCCCGTTACGGCCGCCGCAGGTTGCGGCAGCCCCGCGTTGGAAGCCGGGTGGATCGTTTGACTCATTTACTACACCCCCTTTCCGACTTTGATCCGCGGATCGATGATCGCATACAACAGATCCACCAGCAGGTTGACCACCACCACCAGCAGGGCGGAAACCAGAATCGCCCCCTGCACGGTCACATAATCCCGCGCAAAGATGGATTCGACAATCAATCTTCCGAATCCTGGAATCGAGAAAATCGATTCGGTAATCACCAATCCGCCCAACAGTCCCGCCACGAGCAAGCCGCTGGTCGTGACGACGGGGACAAGCGCATTCTTCAGCGCGTGGCGCATGATCACCGCCCATTCCTTCAGGCCTTTGGAATATGCGGTCCGGATATAGTCCGCATGCATGACCTCCAACAGGCTGCTGCGCAGCATCCGCATTAATATGGCCGATTCGCGGAGTCCGGTGGCAACCATCGGCATGATCATCGCTGCCAGGTTGGCAGCCGGATCATCCGCAAACGGAACGTAGCCGGACGCCGGCAACCAACCCAATTTTACGGAGAAAAACACGATAAACATCATCCCAAGCCAAAAATGCGGGATCGACATGCCGCCCAACGCAAACATCGTGCTGCCGTAGTCCACCCACTTGCCGGGCCGGGTGGCCGAGATGATGCCTGCAGGAAACGCAATCAGGATCGCGACGATAAATGTGCCGACCGTTAACTCAAGCGTAGCAGGCAGCCGCTGCGCAATCAATTCCGACACCGGAGTATGGTCGACCAGGGAGCGGCCGAGATCTCCCCGCAGCACTCCTGCCAGCCAATCCAGGTATTGAATCACGATCGGCTTATTCAGACCGAGTTCTTCCCGCAACGCGGCCACCGCCTCGGGCGTCGCCTCTTGCCCGAGAATCACGGTTGCCGGATCGCCAGGCAGCATGTGCAGCAACGAAAACACCATGACCGTAACCAAAAGAATCACCGGAATCGCCAGCAGCAACCTCCTGACCAAAAAAGCCATCGTTCACAACCCCTCCCTCCTGTCCCGCAAAGCTTCGCGGCGCTCTCTGCATTGCGGGGATCCGGCGCATTTATTTGCTGAGGCTCAAGTTGGCGGTGCGAATCATTCCGTCCGGAATATAGGTGAATCCTTTCACCGCTTTGGAAACGCCGAACACCGTATTCGAGTGATAGAAGTAAATATATTCGGCATCATCGTTCAGGATCTTCATGGCCTGATCGTACAGCGCTTTCCGTTTTGCTTCGTCGCCTTCCACCCGGGCGGCATTCAACAGTTTGTCGACTTCCGGATTGCTGTATTGCGAGTAGTTGTTCGAACCTCCGGTCACGACAAAGTCAAAAATGTTTTGGTCGGGATCCGGCCGTCCGCTCCAGCCGAGCTGCACCGCTTCAAAGTTGCCTTTTTTCGCCTGGTCCAACAAGGTGCCGAATTCCACTTTTTCAAGATTTACGTTGATGCCGGCCGGCTTCAGCATGTTTTGGATCATTTGGCCCAATTGTTGGTTTTGCGGCGTCGTGCCGATTTTCAGCGTGAACGTAAAGCCGTCCGGTTTGCCTGCTTGCTTCAGCAACTCTTTCGCTTTTTCCAGATTCGGTTTCTCGTATTTGTCCGAATCTCCGTAAGCAAAATGGGAAGGAGCAAACGGCGAATGCCCGGGTGTGCCCGCACCGTTCAACACCACTTTGACGATCGCATCGCGATCGATCAGCAGATCCACAGCCTGCCGCAATTCTTTCTTGTCAAACGGCGGTTTTTTCGTATTCAGATGCATCCCTTGATATCCTTGGTCCGCCTGGTTGACAACCATGATTTTCGGATCGTTCTTGTAGCTGTCGATCTCTTTGAACGGGAACCGGTTCGTGATATCCACCTGGCCGCTCTTCAGGTTGGTCAGCGCAACATTCGAGTCGGTCATCACCTTGTAGACCACTTTGTCCAGTTTCGGCAGACCCTTTTGCCAGTAGTTCGGGTTCTTCTCCAACGTGATGGTCGAGCCCTTAACCCGCTCCTTATAGATGAACGGGCCGGTCCCGACCGGATGATTGGCAAAATCGTCGCCGTATTTCTTCACCGCTTCCGGCGACACCATCATCCCTGCACGGTCGGTCAACACGGACAGGAACGGAGCAAACGGTTGTTTCAACTGCACTTTGACCGTATACGGATCGACCACCGTCACCTTATCGACTTCTTTCAGTTCGTTGCGGCGGGTGGAAGCCTTGTCCATATTCCGCTCAAAATTAAACTTCACTGCTTCCGCGTTAAAATCGGTGCCGTCATGAAACTTCACACCCTGCCGCAGCTTGAATGTGTACGTTTTCTGATCGTCCGAAACTTCCCATTTTTCCGCCAGCATCGGCACAATCTTGCCGTTTGCGTCAAGATCGACCAATTTGTCAAAGATGCTTTGGAATACCATCCGGTCGACCAACGCGGTGGAAAAAGCAGGATCGAGTTTTGGCGGATCGGCGTCCAGCGAAATGTTCAGCGTGCCCCCCGTCTTCGGTTCCGCATTGCCGCCTGCCGGTTTGTCCCCTCCGCCGCAGCCGGCCAGAGCAAGGCTTCCCGCCAACACCGCAGTAAGTGCCCAACGAATCTTGCGCTTCATCTCGCATTTTCCCCCTTCAACAATTCGAAAGTAGATTTCTTAATTCGCTTTCGTTTTGTATAACTATACGACGAATTAATCGCTAAATCAATCAGAAATTTATCTATTGACTAAACAAACGGTTTGTGCCAAATTTTTAAATAACTAGCCTGCTAGATTCGGAGGGCAATTGCAATGGCCAATCTGCTGGAAATCAAACATTTGAAAACCCATTTTTTCAGTGAAGGACGGGTCATTCCCGCCGTCGACGGTGTGGATCTGTCGGTCAGGCAGGGGGAGACGCTGGGCATCGTCGGCGAGTCCGGTTGCGGCAAAAGCGTAACTTCTCTGTCGGTGATGCGGCTGCTGCCCAAAACGGGCGCACGCATTGCGGATGGAGAGATTCTTTATAAAGGGCAAAACTTGCTTCATCTGTCGGAAGACGAAATGCGGCACATCCGGGGAAACGAAATCGCGATGATTTTTCAGGAGCCGATGACGTCGCTCAACCCGGTCTACACGATCGGCGAACAGTTGGCGGAAACGGTCATGCTGCATCGCGGATATTCCCGGAAACAGGCGCGCGAACATTCGGTCGAAATGCTGAAAAAAGTTCATATCCCGCGGGCCGAAACGATCATTGACGAATACCCTCACCAACTGTCAGGCGGCATGCGCCAGCGGGTGATGATTGCGATGGCCATGTCTTGTGATCCGGAACTGCTGATCGCCGACGAACCGACAACGGCTCTTGATGTGACGATTCAGGCGCAGATTCTCGATCTGATGCGGGAACTCCGGAAGAAACAAGGCACCTCGATCATGCTGATCACGCACGATCTGGGTGTCGTGGCGGAAATGTGCGACCGTGTAGTCGTTATGTATGCGGGACAAGTGGTCGAGCAAGCGGACGTATACACTTTGTTTGAAAATCCGTCACACCCTTACACGCAAGGGTTGATGCGATCTATCCCGAAAATCGGCGCGGATCAGGCCCGCTTGGAGTCGATTCCTGGTAACGTGCCGCTGCCTGGCAGCATCAAACAAGGCTGCCGATTCGCCTCTCGCTGCCCTTATGCGGAAGCCAAATGCCTGGCCGAGGCGCCGCCGCTGTTTGAGCTGCCGGGCGGACAATCCAGCCGCTGCTGGTTGCACGAGAACTCGGCAGGAAAGGAGGTTGCGTACGTATGAGTGCCTTATTGGAAGTGAAAGGGTTGAAAAAATACTTCCCGATCCGTACAGGAATTCTACGGAAAACAAAGGGATATGTAAAAGCGGTGGACGACGTATCTTTTGTTGTGCATGAGGGCGAGACGCTCGGGATCGTCGGCGAATCCGGCTGCGGCAAATCGACCACCGGCCGCACGATCCTCCGCCTGACGGAACCGACCGGCGGGGACGTGATTTTTCAAGGCCAAAATCTGTCCGCCCTGAAGGGCAAGGAACTGCGAAAAATCCGCCGCGACATGCAGATCGTGTTCCAGGACCCGTACGCCTCGCTGAACCCGCGCATGACGATCGGTTCCATCCTGGAAGAGCCGCTCAAAATCCACGGCATGGCCGCCGGACGCGAACGCAAGCGGCGCGTGCAGGAACTGCTGGAAATCGTCGGACTGACCGAATATCATTACAACCGCTATCCGCATGAATTTTCCGGCGGCCAGCGGCAGCGCATCGGCATCGCCCGCGCCTTGATCACGAAACCGAAGCTGATCATCGCCGACGAGCCGGTATCCGCGCTGGATGTATCGATCCAATCGCAGATTCTCAATCTTTTGAAAGACCTGCAGGAACAGTTCAAATTGACGTACCTGTTCATCTCGCACGATCTGTCGGTGGTGCGGCATATCAGCGACCGCGTAGGCGTCATGTACTTGGGTCGGCTGGTTGAACTGGCGCCAAAACATGAACTTTATGAAAATCCGCAACATCCTTACACGCAAGCGCTGTTATCCGCCGTGCCCCACCCGAATCCGCGAGAGACGCGGGAGCGGATCATCCTGTCGGGAGACGTGCCCAGTCCGACCAACCCTCCGTCCGGTTGCGCATTCCACACACGGTGCCATGCTTGTATGGACATCTGCAAAACGGAACGGCCGCAGCTCAAGCAATCGGCAAATGGACACTGGGTGGCTTGCCACCTGTATTAACCGAACATGAATAGCGCCGCCCGAATCGTGTCAAGCGGCGCTTTTGATTCTATTCGAGGAATTCATACCCTGGCAACGTCAGGAAGTCGGCAAATTCTTTGCTGGTCGTCATCTCGCTGAACAGTTTTTTCGCGAGGTCGAATTTGCCCGCGTTGTAGCGCTCCTCTCCCAGCGTGTTTTTGATCTTCTCCAGCTCTTCCTCAAGGATCTGCTCAAACAGTTCGACCGTCACCTTGCGGCCGTCATCCAGGACGCCCTTCGGATGGTGGATCCACTGCCATACCTGGGAACGGGAAATTTCGGCCGTTGCCGCGTCTTCCATCAGGTTGAAAATCGGCACCGCACCCAGCCCGCGCAGCCATGCTTCCGTGTATTGGACGCCGACGCTGATATTGTTACGCAGTCCGGCTTCGGTGATCGTTCCTTCCGGAACGGCCAGCAGATCTGCCGCCGTCGCGTTGAAGTCGTCCAGTTGTTTGTCCACCTGGTTCGGCTGCGGCATGATGCGATTGAACACTTCCATCGCCACCGGCACCAGTCCGGGATGCGCCACCCAGGTTCCGTCATGCCCGTCGTTCGCTTCCCGCTCTTTGTCCGCCCGCACTTTCGCAAACGCCTCTTCGTTCGCGGCCGGGTCGTTTTTCACCGGAATCTGTGCCGCCATACCGCCGATCGCGAATGCGCCGCGCTTGTGGCAGGTCTTGATCGTCAGCAGCGTATAGGCGCGCATGAACGGCACCGTCATGGTGACCTGTGCACGGTCCGGCAGGATCACATGCGGCTGGTTGCGCAATTTTTTAATGTAACTGAAAATGTAGTCCCAGCGGCCGCAGTTCATCCCGGCGATATGCTCGCGCAGTTCGTAGAGAATCTCATCGAGCTCAAACGTCGCCAAAATCGTCTCGACCAAAACGGTCGCCTTGATCGTCCCTTGCGGAATGCCCAGTTCCTGTTGCGCAAACACAAACACGTCGTTCCAGAGCCGCGCTTCCAGATGGCTTTCCATTTTCGGCAGGTAGAAATAAGGGCCCGAGCCGTTTTCGATCAGCTTTTTCGCATTGTGGAAGAAGTACAGTCCGAAGTCGAACAGGCTGCCGGACATCGGCTTGCCGTCGACCAGCAAATGTTTCTCCACCAGATGCCAGCCGCGGGGACGGGCGATCAGAACGGCCACTTCATCTTTCAGCTTGTATACTTTTCCTTCCGGGCTGACATACTCGATCGTCCGGTTGATCGCGTCGCGCAGATTGATCTGCCCCTGCACCTGATTGTCCCAGGTCGGTGAGTTGGCATCCTCAAAATCGGCCATAAATATTTTCGCTCCGGAGTTGAGCGCATTGATCACCATCTTGCGGTCGCCGGACGGACCGGTGATCTCGACGCGGCGGTCCTGCAGATCCTTCGGAATCGGCCCGACCTTCCAGTCCCCTTTCCGAATATGTTCCGTTTCCGGCAGAAAATCGGGCAATTTGCCGGCGTCGATTTCCTTTTGCCGCTCGACCCGTTTTTGCAGCAGTTCTTCCCGCGTTTTGCCAAACTTCCGCTCCAGCTTCGCCAAAAATGCAAGCGCTTCCGGGGTCAGGATCTCCGCATATTCGGGCGTGACCTTTCCCCGTACTTCCACTCCCGGCGGACAGGTAATTGTGGTCATGGATGTGGCCTCCTTTTTCTTGTTCCGCATTACAGAACGATGTTCCCTATCTGTGATCATGATAACACGATCCGTATCGTGCGTAAATAGGAAATTTTCTTTCATTGCGTCCGGGGGCCAGATTTGATATGCTCCTCGGCGAGGAGGGGTTTCGGGATGGAAGAAGGCGTCAAATCGGTGGAACGGGCGTTTCAGATTCTGGAACGGGTCAGCCTGGCCAAAAATGGGATCGGCGTAACCGAACTGGCCAACGAACTGAACATGTACAAAAGCACCATTCACCGGGTGCTGAGCACGTTGGCAAATCTCGGCTACATCGAACAGGACCCGGAAACGGAACGCTACAAATTGGGATACAAACTGCTTGAAATGTCTTCCCGGCTGCTGAGCAACCTGGATATCCGGCGGGAAGCGATGCCGTACCTGCAGGAACTGGTTGACCTGACCAACGAGGTCGTGCATCTGGTGGTGCTCAACAAAGGGGAAGTCGTCTATATCGAAAAAGTGGAAGGCAGCGAAACGATCCGCATGCACAGCCGGGTGGGCAATCGCGCGCCTGTCCATTGTACCGGCGTGGGGAAGGCGATTCTCGCCTATCTGCCGGAGCAGCAGGTGCGGGAAATCATCCGGCAATACGGCCTGCAGCCGCACACTCCTCATACGTTGACCTCAATCGAGGATCTGTTGCACGATTTGCAAAAAGTCCGCCAACGGGGGTACGCGCTCGACCTGGAAGAAAACGAGTTGGGGATCACCTGCGTGGCCGCTCCGATCTTTGATCATACGGGTGCAGTGGTGGCCGCCATCTCCGTCTCGGCACCAACCATCCGCATGCAGCGTGAGCGGCTGGAAACACTCGCCCAACAGGTGCGGAACATCAGCGATAAGATCTCGGCCCGCCTGGGGTACCGGTCTGAATAACCCCCGTCCGGCAAACATTCGGGTACAAACAAACATCGCTGCGATAAACCGCCGTTCGTCCAACGGCGGCTTATGGTTTTTTGATGAGAAAATAGAGTATCGTTGAGGCAGTAGGGGATCGGCTACCTCGGTTTTTGGGCAATAGGATGCCCGGGAGGCCCATTCTCCTTCCATATTAAGGGGATTAATTAAGTTGATTAGGCTGTGACGTCAGCTGATTTTGTCACCACATAGCCTTTCTTCTGAAGGCGGCGAATCATCAATTCTTCGGTCGAGATGCTCTTTCGCTTCTCCAAGTAATCAGCGCCGAGTTCGTTGTAAGGTTCCCCAGTCTTGAGTACAAAGTAAGCGATCACCAGGATCTTGTGTG